>DAOWEV010000133.1 GCA_030638325.1 Bacteroidales bacterium | reverse complement strand
TAACGCCTTCCGCCTACCGTCCTACAGTCCTACAGTCCTACCATCCTACCGTCAACCGTCAACCGCCTACCGTCAACCGCCTACCGTCAACCGCCTACCGTCAACCGCCTACCGTCAACCGTCAACCGCCTACCGCCAACCAATTTGCAATCTTCCCGTTTTATTATTATCTTTAGGGAAAATTTTACAACAAAATGCTCCGTATCATTATCATCGATGATGACCCTTTGATCCGGGAACTGGTTTCAGATACCGTCGAAACTTATTGTCCTAATGTTTCAATTGTAGCCCGGGCTGAGGATGTAAAATCAGGCGTGGCAGCAATCAATGAACATGATCCGGACCTTATCCTGCTTGATATTAAAATGCCGGATGGGAGTGGTTTCGACCTGATCAAGCATTTCGACAAACCCGATTTTAAGGTGATCATTATTTCAGGTTACATAGAATACGCTATTAAAGGTTATAAGTTTGGCGCCATTGATTATATCCTTAAGCCTATCGACATAGAAGAGCTTACCCTGGCAATCAACAAGGCCGGCGACCTGATCAGGTACGAAGAAAAGCTGCAGTTCAAGGCCATGGAAGATAATATTAAAGCCCTCAACAAAACCCATAAGATCATCCTGAAAACAAGTGAACATGTTCACCTGATCAACACCGAAGATATTATCAGGATTGAAGCGGATGGCAATTATTCCACTATTTTTATCCAGGACGGGAGGAATATCGTTGTTTCCAAAGCCATCAAAGAATATGAAGAATCGTTGATCGACAAAGGATTTCACCGGATCCACAAAACACATATTATCAACATCAACAAGTTAAGTTATTTTGACAAGAGCGATGGCGGTGATGTAGTGATGAATGACGGCTCAAAAGTGCCGGTTGCCTCGAGGAAAAGGGAGATGTTGTTGGCGTTGTTGGAGAGTTTAGCATAATGCAGTATGCAGTTGACGGTTGACAGTTAACGGTTGACAGTTGACGGTTGACAGTCCGGTTGGCAGTCCGGTTGGCAGTTGACGGTTGACAGTCATTATTAACCCAATCCTGATGAACAAAGAAAAGCACGTACACAAAGCCAACCTGGCAACAGTTCTGTATGCTGTCTTTACCGGGTTTGATGAGATGTCGGAAAAGGTGGAAGCTGTCCGCGTTAATGAACTTGTAAATAAATGCTATGAATTAACTGAATCGGTAATATCATTGTATGGTGGTACTATCGACAGGTTTACGGGGAGCGAAGCAATGGCCCTTTTCGGTATTCCTGACCCCTTAGACAAAGCGCCATCAAAAGCAGTAGGAGCTGCCGTAGAATTGCAAGATAAAATCGCGGAACTTATCCAAGACATTGAGCTGCCAGTGCCCATCGGTATCAAGATCGGCATTAAAACCGGGCCCGTGCTGATTGAGAAAATCGGAAAAGATAAAAAAGCCAGGAGTACGGTGATGGGTGATACTGTTACCGTTGCTTCACGCATCTGTGATATTGCTGAGAAAGGCCAGGTCCTTATCGGACAGGAAACTTATGAAAGCACAAAAGACCGGTTCGAATTCCAGGTAATGGAACCGGTGCCTGTAAAGGGTAAAAAAAAGCCATTAGCTGTATTTGAGCTTAAGGGCAGAAAAAGAGCACCCGTTTCCTCCAGTATAAAATCGGGCCGTATGATCAACTCTGATATGGTCGGGCGGGAGAAAGAATTCCGGCAACTGGAAAAACAAATTATGCAGCTTATCAATGGGCGCGGATCTGTTGTAAATATTGTGGGTATTGCAGGCATTGGAAAATCGCGGTTAATGGTCGAATTGAAAGAAAAGGAATTACTGAAAAAGGTGACACTTTTAGAAGGCAGGGCTATATCCAATGGTAAAAACCTCAGTTTCCATCCTATTATACAGATCATCAAATCCTGGGCAGGGATCAGAGAGGAAGATTCACCAGATGACTCCCTTAATAAACTGCAACGAGGTATCCGGCGTGTTTATGCCGAAGCTTTTGATGAGATTTTCCCGTTTATTGCTACCATGATGGGCTACCGGCTTAAAGGAAAAGCCAAAGAGCGTACAAAAGGTATCGAAGGTGAGGCATTAGAAAACCTGATCCTGAAAAACCTGCGTGACCTGATCTCCAGAGCAGCATCCATTCGCCCTCTTGTAATTGTTATAGAAGATGCTCACTGGGCAGACATTTCTTCCATTATATTTTTGGAATCGTTGTTTAAGCTTACTCGAAAACAACGGATTCTATTTGTAAATGTATTCAGGCCAGGACATAAGGAAACAGGGGAGCGTATCCGAAAATACCTGGCCGAAAACCTGGAAGAACATTTCTTTGAGATTAATATTGAACCTCTACTACAAAAGCAGTCGGAAGAACTGATCAATAACCTTCTGCATCAAACAAACCTTCCTGAAGAGATCAACAGCCTGATCATTGAAAGGGCGGTAGGCAATCCGTTTTTTATCGAAGAGGTTATCCGTTCGTTAATTGATGAAGGTTTGATAGAAATTAAAGACAATAAATTTTCTCTCACGGAAAATATCAAATACGCTAATATTCCGGAATCCATTGATAATGTTTTACTGTCAAGGATCGACCGTTTGGATGACAAAACGAAAAATCTGTTGAGAACAGCCTCGGTCATCGGAAGGAATTTTTACTATAAAGTTTTAGAAGAGGCTGCCCAAACCATTGAAGAAATGGACAACAAGCTGGAATATCTGAAAGACGTTCAGTTAATAAATGAACATAAGCCAAAAGATGAGGTAGAATTCCTGTTTAAGCATGCCCTGGCACAGCAGGCCACCTACGAATCAATAGTAGAAAAAACAAAGAAAGAGCTGCACTTTAAAATAGCGGGGTCCATCGAAAAAGTCTTTGCCGGGCGTATTCATGAATTTTACGGAATGCTGGCACATCACTACAGCAAAGCAGGCAAGCAGGAAAAAACAGAGGAATACCTGATCAAAGCAGGTGACGAATCCATGAAATCAGGCGCCTCATCAGAGGCTGTTAATTTCCTGAAACAGGCATTGGAAACTCATCTTCAAAATAACAGGAATATGCCCGACCGGCAAAAGGTTGTTGACCTGCAGGAAAAACTCGCCTTTTCTGTGTTTGCCACAGGACAATATAAGGAAGCATGTGAACATTTTGATAAGGTTTATGCTTTTTACAGGAAACCAATTCCCCAGGCCGGACTGCGCAAAATACTTGATACTACCTATAATTTTTTACTGCTGTTGAAAATCCTATATTTCTATAATGGCAGGTCCAAACATGAAGCCGGTGATATTGAAATAAAGCTAATGAAAGTCATATTCAATAAAGGACGAGCCATGACTTCATTTGATCCGGTAAGAATTTTTGAATCTTTTTATGCTACAAGGCTTATCAGCAAGTATAGGTTTCCGGGCAATGAGGTTCAAATGTTTGCTACCGTTAGTGCCATTTTTTTCTGGTCAGGCAAATTAATAAAGCTTGGTTACAAGATCCTGGATTTTGGAGAAAAGCAGATAAAAGATCAGGATAAGACCGGATGGCTCTACATCAATTACCTTCATCCTCACTATTCCCATGTTGCAGGTCGTGTAACCGAATACAAGGATGAAGAAAAGGTATATAAGCAAGCTATTCAGATAGGGGAATACTGGCCTGCTACAATGTATTATATGTTTGCTGGTTTGAATACTATTGAAGCAGGTAATGAAAAGCTTGTTTTATTTTATCTGAAACGCCTGAGAAGTTTAAGCGAAGTGTTTGATGACGATTTTCCGGAAGTGCAATATCACCGGGTGAAGTCGGCTTTATACATTAAATTCCGGAAGATGGAAGAGGTACTGAAAGTTACGGATGATGCCATCAACATTGCTAAGAAATCCGACCACGTAATGCAACTACTTATGATTTATAGTTTTCGCTCAATGGCTTTTTCCATCCGTCAGGAATACACCGAGGCCAAAAATTACCTTTATGAAGCGGAAAAGCTTTTAAAAGGATTCAGTATCCGGTCGGGTGTCGTAAAATGCCTTATTGCAAAATGTTATATTGAAATTGCCGAACTTAAAAAGCAAGCGGTTGACAAAAGAGATGGGAAAATACTATTGGAAGCGACAAAGGAACTCATAAAGAACTCGAAAAAATACATCTGTAATCTTACCGAATCATATCGTTTGCGAGCTATAATTTACCGGCTCTTGAACAAGCCTGACAAAGCCCTGCGAAATTTTGACAAATCTATAAAAGCTGCATTAAGCTATGGCGGCAACCTCGAACTGTCACGCACCTACTTTGAGACCGGTAAATTTCTTCGTGATCCCAAAAACAAAAAAGTAAGGCTCAACGGTATGAACGGAACTGAATACCTGCTTAAAGCAAAGTCCATGTTTGAAGAGATGAATTTGCAGTGGGACTTGAGCGAATATGAAACCTATATGGGGATTTAGGGCAGTTGACGGTTGACGGTAGGCGGTTGACAGTTGAC
>DAOWEV010000253.1 GCA_030638325.1 Bacteroidales bacterium | reverse complement strand
GACAAACCTCTAGTGTACCTGTTGTGGCGCCAGCTGCATCGCAGGGTAGCTATGTTTGGATGAGATAAGTGCTGAAAGCATCTAAGCACGAAACTTAGCCCAAGATGAGGCTTCCTTTAAGGGTCGTTCAAGACCAGGACGTTGATAGGCTGCAGGTGTAAAGCCAGTAATGGCAAAGCCGAGCAGTACTAATTACCCGTAAACTTTCTGCTAAATGACAAGATAATATTAACAAGCATTTTCTTTCATATATATGTCAATAAAATATTGAAGACCTTCAGGTGACTATTGCGGCGGGGTCCACCTCTTCCCATTCCGAACAGAGAAGTTAAGCCCGTTTGCGCAGATGGTACTGCAGCTATTGTGGGAGAGTATGTCGTTGCCGAACTTTATTAACCCGTCCGCCATCCGGCGGATGGGTTTTTTTGTGCCCCCCCCTTTCCCCATCCCGATTTATCACTACTTTTGAAGAAACAAATAGGTTCTATTGTAATTTTAGTGGAAATATATAAATGTGTAAATGCTTAAATGTGTAAATGCTTAAATGTCAGTTATTGTTGCTAATTCAATCATTTAATCATTCAATCATTTAATCATTCAATCATTATTCCATTACCCATTAAATACGTGGTAGAACCAATAAATGTAATAAACTATCGTTCATTCTGTCGGCACTGCAATATTCATATAAATGAAAGGCTTCCGCATATGCTCCATGATCCTGCTCCTGATTGCCCTTGGCATACACTCACTGCATGCCGACAAACTCGACTCATTGCTAAACCAACACGATACACTGGATATCCCATACTTCCAATCATCTATCGACAGCCTCTCCCTCGCTAAACTCAAACTGGTCAATCCAACCCGCCTTGCAGGTTTCCAGCAATATGACCCCTTACAGCAGGATAATCGTTTCTTTGCCACCCTGGGAAATCTGGGCCTTGCACACAATCCATTGATATTCAATCCTTTTATCTGCCCCGGTGTACACTTCGGGATGCACTCTTTCGATCAATATATTTACCTCGGGCGAAAGGCTACCTATTACAGAAACCAAATTCCAGTATCCTACCTTTCTTATGCTAATGGAGCCCATAAAGAACAATTTATTCGAATAGTTCATAGCCAGCCCATGGGAAAAAATATCATCCTCGGTGCAGATCTTTACTTCCTCCATTCTCCCGGCCATTACTCCCATCAAAAAGCAGATGACAAAAGCCTTGTGATCACCGGCCAGTTCCTTACCAACAATATGCGTTATGGAATTATTGCCAACTATTTCCATAATAAGTTTATCGTCGAGGAAAATGGGGGAATCGTAAATGACAGTGTATTTGAAGAAAATTTAGACCCAAACCGGAGAAATATCCCGGTGAACCTGTCAACGGCAGAAAACGAGGTAAAGGTGTCAGGCGCTTTCCTGAACCAGTATTTCTTTCTTTCCGGATCAGAGTTAACTAAGGATACAAATAAAGCCATAAGATCTAAACGCTTTCATCTTGGCAGGATCGCTCATAAGTTTGACTATACCAAACAAATACAAATGTACTCGGACAAGGAGCCCACCAACTCTTTCTGGGAGCCTTTCGATGACATTCTTGACTCTACACAGACTTTTGATTCGGTACGGGTAGACCGGCTTACCAATCAAATATCCTGGTCGAACCTCGGAATCAATGACAATCCACTGGATAAGCGATTGTATATCAATATCGGCATAACTTATCAATATTCCAGGATCTCCGGATATTCTGAAAAACAGGACTACCATATATTCATGCCATCCGGCGACGTTTCAACCGTACCGCTTTATCCTCAGGCATCCGGATATAATAACAAAAGAACTTATAATACATTAATACCCTCTGTTGAGATCACTATCCGGCCATCCACAACCACAAAACTTGATCTTACAGGAAAATACACATTCGGGGATTTTAATTCCGGTGGATATTACCTCGGAGGTAAATTTAAACAGTATCTCAGGTTTCATGAGAAAAACTTTGGTGCGCTTGAATTCAATGCTTATCTGACAATGCAGGAAAAAGGATACTTCTACCACCATTACTTCTCCAATTACCTGCGTTGGAACAATGACCTGAAACAGGAAAAAATCCTTTTTATTGATGGCAGCTACATTCTAAGGAACCTCCGGATCGGGGCCAGCTTGTACCAGGTTGCAGACTTAATATACCTGAATGAGAATGCAAAGCCTCAGCAACATGATGGCAGCATCAGTATATTTCAGGCATATCTATACAAAAACTTCAGGCTTGGGATATGGAATATTGACAATACCTTCATCTATCAGCATGCCTCCGACAATAATATTTTAAGGCTTCCGGACCTGACTGCCCGTATCTCCTTTTATGTGACGCTGTCGTTGTTTAAGAATGCTTTAATACTTCAGCCAGGCTTAGATTTTAATTATAACACTGCTTACTATGGAGATGCCTACATGCCTGCAACCAGGTCTTTTTATTTACAGAATGATAAGAAGATCGGCAACTATGTGTATGCTGATGTTTATGTCAACTTTATGATAAAAAGGTTCAGGTTCTTCCTGAAATACCAGCATTTCAATAGTTTCTTCAGTGGCTACCGCTATTATATGGTTCCCCACTATCCTGCCCAGGACGCCGCTCTGAAATTTGGACTTTCCTGGACTTTCTACAATTGATCCGGCCAGGCCTCACTAGTCAACAAGGCACCCTGAAGTGCGAACCTTACTTCCATTTTCTTTTGCAACTTGAGCTCCAACTCCCGCCATAAAAAGCAGCTGCTCCCAGAATAAAACCAAGGTTGTAAAGTTTACCGTTGTTGTTCACTTCATAGATGGTCACATCATCATTAAACAGGCTGATGATAAAGGTAATCAATGAAATAAAGCCGTGCCACAATCCAGCCCAAAAGCCGGCCACACCGATATCAAAACGTTCATTGCCGGGTGCACATGATGACAGGATCAAGGCTAAAAAGACAATCAAAAATAAATAAAAAAATACTCTTCCGGTTTTCATAATTAGGAAATTAGGGTGTAACTTTTACCAACATATTGTCAATTTTTTTGTTGCAGGTTGCAGGTTGCAGGTTCTCAACTTGCAACCCGTAACCTGCAACCTGTAACATGCAACAGTTAATTAATTCCCACTAAAGGTGGTTTTAGTTCGACACTTGCTTTGAAATAACATAGTACCTTTAAATTTAAAATATAATATTCCGCTTTGTCCGGGTTATTATGTTGAATGTTCAGTAACAAAAATAATCAAAATCCATCGTTATTTAATGCCTCTTTGCTTTTTAATCTCAGCATAAGCTCCGTTCAACTTCTGAAACTTCTCCTTGGCAGCTTTTTGAATATCGCCGCCCAGGTGGGCCACTTTGTCGGGATGGTACTTGATGGCCATCTTGTGATAAGCTTTCCTGACTTCATCATCAGAAGCATCGGCAGATACTTCAAGTATTTTATAGCAACTTGAAGGATCTTTCACAAACATGGCTTTGATGGAAGAGAAATCTATTTTACTTACACTTAGATAATTGGCAATGGCTTCAATAACATCAACCTCTTTGGGGTGATAATTTCCGTCGGCAGAAGAAACACCAAACAGGAAATGGATCAACTGAAGCCTGGAAGCATATTCCATATACTGCCTGATCTGCATACAAACCTCCTGCAAGCGAATCTCCTGCTTCAATATTTCGCGCAGCATCAGGATCTTTTGTTCAGCTTCATTCCTGCCAAACTGCCTCTCTAAAAATATTCTCACATAATTCAACTCCGACTTCACCACACGCCCGTCGGCCTTCATAACGGCAGCGGCCAGGATCAGCAAGCTCACACTGAAATCACCGGTCTGCGTACGGCGGTATTCATAATCACCACTTTGCATACCATCATACATAGAGCCAAACATAAACCCTAACATCGCTCCTATGGGTCCGCCGAAGGCCCAGCCCAGACCACCTCCGATCCATTTCCCGTATTTGGCCTTTCTTCTTGGCTTCACGGGCTGCTGATTTGAGCTATCCTTCTGAGCGCTCTTCCGGCTGGTGAACTTCATCATCAAATAAACAATGACAATGATAAGGACTATCGTGATTATAATATCCACACGCACTATTTAATAATTTCGCTCTCGGGCAATCCAAATACCTCAACCATCCTGATATTCATTGTTTCAAGCTGATCAAGGATGGGGTTATACAGCTCCGGAATAACAGGAATGTAAACGCCCGTTACATCGATCTTGCCTTCCAGTATCATTTCAACGCCGCAAGCTGCCGGTAAAGCTACTGTTCTGGCAACAGCGGTATCAGTTTTCAGGGTTCCGAAATCAACCATAGTGGATTTGATCACTTCTTTATTTCCATCAGGATAACTTCCCAGGAATGTATGTTGCATGACCACCATGTCCCTCTCGTCCGGTCCGATCATCATCTTTTCAATCATAACATCGGAGGTCACTTCGAAGGCAGTATCCTCTCCCCTTCCCACCGGCTTGTCATCAAACATACCAAGCCACTCAAGGGCCTCCAAAGCGGTATCATATCCTTCACCGAGGAAGTCAGATGTTTTTTGCCTGATATCAGAAGGATTCCCGGCGCCAATTCTTTCGGCAATAAAACCCGCATAGGTAAGATCTGAAAAGTCTATGGTATCATCATCAATAAGTTTCATGGCCTTAATCGCATCGAGTGATTCACACCAGCCCGGATGCCTGAAAGTGCCCCGGTATATGGTTTTTGTTTCCGGGATTCCGTATAGATCAATATAGGGTAGGGAATCCCGGTTGGGATATATTTCCAATGCACCGATATCGGGAAAATCAACCTTGAACGGATCTTTGAAAAGGTCTTCCGGCGTCACATAAACTTCATTACTATGACGCAGGTAACGCCCGTCATTTTTGCTTGCCAGCACTACCCCTTTGGGGCTCCATGAGAATTTATAATTGAATGGGTTATCGCATGCTTCCGGGGCCGGCAAAGCGCCGGTGATGGAATAAAACTCCTCTATCTTCCCACCTTTGTTATGCACATGATCAATGATCCTCATGGCCGACATATGATCAATGCCCGGGTCAAGTCCCAGTTCCATGATGATCACGATACCGGCATCTTTTGCCTCCTGGTCAAGCGCCTGCATCTCCGGCTTCATGTAAGAGGTCGTAACCATATTCTTTTTATGGGCGATACACTTTTTAGCCACCATCAGGTGGTATGCATAAGGCAACAGGCTGACCGTAAGGTCATGCTCGCTGATAAGCCTGTCGAGGGTTTCCTCATCATCCACCGTCCAGGTCATGGAAGTGCCGTTTGGATGCCCGTCGATCATGGCGTCAGCTTTTGACTTTGTACGCGTGGCAACAGTAACGAGGTATCCTTTTTCAAGTAAATATTTAACGATCGGGCGTACCACCATCCCGGCTCCAAGTATCAATACTTTCTTCATAATAAAAAATTAGATTTAAAAATTATCTTTAATATATTCAAAATCAGGCGTAAGTTTTCCCTTATGCAGGATCATGGCCCGCTTGATGGGAGCCGGCAGATCGAGATCTTCAAAAGAAACTGCATAATCGGCGGAAGCAATTGCTTTGATATATCTGAACAAGGCTTCGCTGAATGCAACTGAAGACTCCCGGGGCAGCTCGCTCGGCAAAATATCCACAGGCATATCCAGGATCCCGTCTCCTTCGAATCCCATCCGGTATTCATCTTTAAGCGGATCATAGACAAAAACAGGGTCCTCGATCTCCGTTCCTTTAAAGGTGCATTCAACAGAGCCACCCGGATCACAGGTAATATCCCCAATGACCGTTAACTTCGGATTTCCTGTCGAATACATTTCCTTAAGATATTTTTTGGTAATGATCCTGGGATACCTTTCATCCCAGTACATGCAATTCATCAAAACGGTCAGGTGCGGGATGTATTGCTGGAATTGATCTTCATACTTCTCAGGATGTGTATAATAATCCTGGAGGTCAAACTCATCCGAATCGTTTTTTGGTTTAGACAGGTACTCCTCTTTAAAAATGATTTTATAGAGCACATTATCCGGCAGGTTCTGCATCTCTTTTAAGGCCGGTAATTCATCCGGCAAAATTTCTTTCACCGGCAACAGGTTCAGGATTTCCTGGGCACCGTTTGACACATTCCCATATCCTGTAAATCCAACGGTCAAAGGACTCAATTCTTTTGGCAGTCCTTTATTAATGATCTCAAAACCCACCTCAGAGATAACAGCCTTTGCTTCCTCCAGCGAATTGTATTTATGGGATTGCTTTATTTTCAGGAAAGGGGTTTCCACACCGAGGTATTTCAGCCTTTGCCCCAGCGACCACAAAGAGTTTATCATACCGGCCAGCCCGGCAAATCGGCCGAAAAAGATAAGCCTTCTGCCATGCTCGTCAGAAATCTTTTCATAATCTATCAGGTTACATCCAAGGGCCATCATTTTCTGTAACATGGGCATATTATATGACTGTCCCTTGATCACATGAGAAAAGAAAATATATGTCTTAGCTGCTTCAAAAAATGATAGGGGCATTTCCTTAACTCCCAAGATGACCGGTGTTTTTCCAAGATCATCCACCACTTCAGCCCCTGCCTGGAGAAACTCTTCATCTCTAAAAATTCTTTTGGGGGAATTTTGAATATGACACTGCAGTCCTTCTTCCCGGATCAACCTGCTGATATGTTTCGGGATGATGGGCACCCTTCTTTCCATAGCATACTTGTCTTCGTGCCTGATACCAATGATATTAT
>DAOWEV010000225.1 GCA_030638325.1 Bacteroidales bacterium | reverse complement strand
CCCTCCTTGCCTTGGCGCCTTAAATCCCATCTCAACTCTCAACTCTCACACCTTCGGTCTTCCGACTTCGGACTTCCGTCCCTCCATCCCTCAGTCCCTCAGTCTCCCTGTCCAGTCCTCTCAACTCTCAACTCTCCTTTCACATCTCACGCATCACGCCTCAACTCTACGAGGTCTTGCAGACGCTCGTAGGTTTCATCCCTCCTTGCCTTGGCGCCTTAAATCCCATCTCAACTCTCAACTCTCACACCTTCGGTCTTCCGACTTCGGACTTCCATCCCTCCATCCCTCAGTCCCTCAGTCCCTCAGTCTCTCAGTCCCTCAGTCGCCCTCTCGCTCCCTCGCTCTCTCAACTCTCATCTCTCAACTCTCAGTCCTACTTCCAAAGCCGCAACAACATCACTTCTCCCGCCAAAAAAACCAGCGCTAAAATAAGAAATAACTTCCAAAGCCGGATGCCCTGGTTGATTTCCCGGAGCGTTTGTGTAAGGGGCTTTTCAGATTCCTTCAGGAGTTTGAATCCTGACAGGTCGTACTTCCCGATCTGCTCGCTGAGGGCCCCATCGGTATAATGATCCGGTACCGACTCCCGGCGATCGTAATTGAATGCCAGGCTTTTCACAGTGTTGTCACCGTATACCAGCTCATAAAATCCTGCCTGGCCGACCTGGTTATGGATAAAGAAAACCAGTCGCCTGTTCAGGTTTCGCATCTCCGGGATAAATTCATAATCTCCTTCCTCAGCCCTGATCCTGTATACCTTGTCGGAAGTTATGCCGCGGTCTTTTAATTCCACCGCCTGGTCCTGCCCTATGGTATAATAGAGTGGGTCGGTAGCAGCGCTTAATAAGCCGATCTTAAAGAGCGTAGGCACAAAGATGGCATGCCTCGGAAAGTTGCTGTACTCCGGATCCAGCGGGACTGCGAGGAGGAACAGATGTCCTTTCCCGAAGGTGGAAGCCGTCAGGAAAGGAGCATTGTTCTGAAGCTTTGCCAGGGTAAAATGTCCGGTACGGCCGGAAAGACTGATCCTGTACCATGACCTGACGCGTGGCATATCAGTATTATCCGGCAACTGCTTTCCGGAGCCTTTCGAAAACTCGAAGACATCATCGTAGACCGGATGCAGCACATCCAGCCCGGTGACTTTCGTCTCCACCTCCAACTTGTTGGTATAATATCCCGCATTCAGCATTCCAAGGAAATTCCTGTAATTTCCCATGTTGATATCCGTGGCCGGGATGACAAAGAGACTGCCCCCGTTTTCGACGAAACGGGCCAGCTCATTGGCCAGGCCTGTCGGCACCTCTGTCAGCTCGTTCAGGATGATCAGCCGGTACTGTTGAAAAGAATCATAATTGATATTTCTAACGGAGATATTGGAGAAAGAGAAAGTAGAATCCAGTCCGAACAGGGAATTCAGGTAGCTGCTCTGCTCTCCCCCGTTAATGCTCAATACAGGTATTGACTCCGACACCCGGTATACAAAGAAAAACCTGTCGTCGTAAACAATCGGGTAATCGGTGATCTCTAACATACCATTCTGGAAACCCGTCTCATAGTTGGTATAAGGCAAAGTGATATCCGTATAATCTCCGGCCTTCACGTCAAACTCTGCCAGGGCTTTCTGCTGGCTGTTCACATACAGTTTGACGGGAATATTCTGAAAGTCCGTCACGGAAGCGTTCCTTACCCTCACGATCATCTTCACCCCCTGGTTCAGCTGATGCACCGGCGACTGGAACCAGCAACTGTCGATATACAGGTTATCCGTCCTGGCAGCCTGGGTTGGCATGAGATAGGTGATCACGCTTGTGTCTGCATGTATGTTTTGCAGATCTGTGGTGTTTTGCTGAAAATCCGATATTAGGAAGGATATCTTATTGCCTCCCTGTTTCGAAGACAGCAGGTCCTGTTGTCGCTGAAAGATCTCTGAAATACTCTTCACTGATGGAGAGATGTTCACTTCCTCCAGCATTTCCGTGAACTCATCCCGGTTAAAAAAGCGCTGGTGCCTGCCTTCCATATCGTTGGTGATAAGCTGGAACTGATCCGAGGGGTTGTATGCATCTATCACCTCTCTTGCCTGGTTTCTCGCTATATCCAGCAGCCTGCCATTCGTTGAACGGGCCTGCATGCTGAAGGAGTTATCCACATATATGCTTACATAGTTACGCGCATTGCTCTCCAGCGGCGTGTCTGCCAGCGGGATGTACGGCTTTGAGAATGCAAACACCAGGCTGGCGATGGCCAGCATCCGCAGTAATAAGATGATCAGGTGCCTCAAGTTCGATCTCCTCTGCGTCTGCTGTTTCAGTTCCTGAAGATACTTCACATTCGTGAAATAGACTTTTTTAAACCGCCTGAAATTAAACAGGTGGATGATCACCGGGATGGCGACAGCCGCAAAGCCCCAGAGCATATATGGATAGAGGAAGTTCAATTGTCAATTGTCAGTTTTAAATTTTAAATGTTGAGCCCACTCCGAAAAGTAGTAAAAACTAAATATAGCCACAGATTATTCACAATATTATTTATTTTCAAAGGTGTTCATGAAATCACTTCGTTAAGTTCACAGATTTTTAAAAATTAAATCTGTGATAATCAGTGCAATCTGCGGCATATTTTTCAATTTTTTTAGATAAATGTCTTTTCGGTCTGGACTCAATGTTTAAAGTTCTAGGTTGCGGGTTTCTATTTCCAAATTTCTAATATCTAATTTCTATTTTCCAATCCGCCGCAAAAGTAACCATAAGTAATATATATAACTGTAAGGGTGCTGAGGAAATTGTGAACAAAGGTGCAAAGGTATAAAGGCACTTGAAAATTTGAATGATTTTCGGGGGGGGTCAGTAGCATCACTGTCTTCTTGCAGATATAATTATTATTGCTTAGCTTTGAGCCATGGAAAAATGGAATAACAACAACTTAGCCTGTGTTGACACGTGGATGGCGCTATTCAGGCTGAAACAGATCAGGACTCCTTTTAAGGATTCCGGAAACATCAAAATGGCAGACCTGGTTTATTACAACCCTGTTAGCGGCAGTGAACACCGGAAAATGGAAGCGACACAATTAGCCACTACCATGGATACGGTATTTACCATAGGCATGGGAGCTGCACTGGAAGAGGGAGTCAGTAAAAGCCAGGCCCTGAATGATATGATAAAAACATTGTTAGACGGGGACAAAACTATAGCCGGGCTTGCGAAGGTAAATGATAAAAATTATCTATTCTGGAAGGAAAACGAATAATTCTCCTGCCATGAAAAGAATTTTTCCTGCACTTATCATATTCCTGAATATCAGCTTGTCAACCAGTCTGGCGCAATCTCTTTCCACTACTGAAGAGCTGAGTACGATCCTGGAAAAATCTTCTTTAATAATGGATGACTCTATTGCCACGGAAGTGTATGGTGATCTTATAGGCAGGTTAAACCATTATATCGATTCATTAAAGGCCGATCCGGATAGTTATGACCGGGTCTGGAAAATTGTGGTTGACAGGGTAAATGAAAAGGATTCCACTTTCGGGACCTGGCTGAATGGACTGGATCTTGATTTTAAGACCTTTCAGACAAAGGACTCGTCTGCATTGTCCTTAGGAGTTTCATACGATCTGAACATCGAGAGGGCCTGGGTAACTGAAAATGACCAGAGAATAAACGGCCTCTCACTCTCACTGAGCTCCCGGGGAAACATCGCATTTAACAAGAAAGTCAATCCTGCCAATTTCCTGAACACCAAAGCAGCCGTGAGTTTCTTCCAGGCAAGAGGCGGTGTTATTCTGAAAAACAAGGCGGATATTTATGATACTTATAGAAGCTTGAGTACCAAACTGGCGGAATATGAAACCACTGAGAAAATTCTGAATTCCGGGGAGTGGAAAAGTTTTTATGATTACCTGCAGATAAAAAACAGCCTCTATTATAGTGTTAACATCAATGGCGGCCTGGAATCGAACCAGGATTTTTCCATGACACAATATGCTTTCGGGGCGGTTGCCGGCTTTGGCATAAAAGCATGGGATGATAATAACATTCTGTCATGGTTAAATATTCCGGACTACCCTTTTGCCCTGATCCGGAAGATTACCAACTACGATAAAAAGATCACCCCAAATGGGGCAACCATCCCAAGCCTTCTGCTTGGATTTGACTATGTTAACCCCACCAACGATAGCATCCGGGAAAATATCGAAGGGAATTTAAAGCCGTACCCCAGGTTTAAGTTTGAGATCGGCTTCAGAACGGTAGTTGCAAAAGCTTTATCACAGACTATCTATTTTAACAGTTCCTTCATGTATTATATGGAACTAAATGCATCACAAAAGATCAAACAGGCAAGCCTGGATAAATTCACCTATTTTACAGCTTCATTAACATCTGATAAAGGGTTATTCGTAAGCTATGCTTATGGCAAGTTACCTTTTGACAGGCACAACGATGCGGTATACCAGATAGGCTTTAATTATAAGTTCAAATAGCCATATATGGTTTTTGATTAACGATTTAAGATTAACGATTAACGATTTGAGATTTTTCCATCTAAAATCGTTAATCTCAAATCGTTAATCGTTAATCATGTGTTGTAGCTTATCAAAACCTCCTGTAAGCAATCACTACCCCGATGGCAATAAGCAGTATTGCGAGATATATGCTCCAGTTGCTCAGGGGCACTTGAAAAACACCAATAAACGCCAGTCCGCTGAGGCCGGGAAAGCCGGTTGAGCCGACCAGGGTTCCGGCACCGGTGTTCGGGTCGATGACGATCAGATCAGCAATACCATGTCCCTGGTAACTTACACCTCCGTAAAGTTGTCCGTCATCAGGGTTGAACTCCAGGGCCGTCACGTTGGGAAAACCGGTGGGGCCCACAGCTGTGGCAACGCCGGTGTTCAGATCAATGGTGACAAGCATGTTGGCCGAACTTCCATACATAATTTTTCTGCGCTTGTCATAAGCCAGTCCGCCAATGGGGCCTGCCATGCCGGTGGGTCCGATAAAAGAAAGCTGGCCGGTGTTCTGGTCCACAATTACCAGGTCGGATGGAGTATGGGAATGCGGAATATAGGTACCATACAGCACATTCCCGACAAATTCAAGCCCGTTGACTGCCCCATACACATGAGTCCCAACCAGGGATTCAGCTCCCGTATGGATATCAATAGTAATAATGTTGCCCGTTCCGCCCCCGGTGGAACCAAATAAGACGCCATCATCACGATACTCAATCTCTGTAACGGGCCCATGAGCGCCGTGTGGGTATAGAGGGACCCCTATGCCGGTTCCCGGATGAAGATGGATCAACATAGCTCCATCGTTTCCTGTGGAACCCCACAGAGGAGTCTGAGCAAAACTATTGCCGGTAAATACAAACAATGCAATTAAGCATAAGGGAAAAACGATCTTTTTCATAAATAATTTGATTTTATTGTTGAAGTGGCAAAGGTAATTATTGTTGTGGAGCTTGTAGTAAAAAATTTATCACTAATTTTGGATGCTCCGGAAGGAATGGAAGATGTGAGAGTTGAGAGTTGAGAGTTGAGAGTTGAGAGTTGAGAGTTGAGAGTTGAGAGTTGAGATGGGATTCAAGGCGCAAAGGCAAAGAGGGATGAAACCTGCGAGCGTCTGCAGTACCTCGCAGCGTTGAGGCGTGAAGCGTGAGTTGAGAGGGCGAGGGAGCGAAGGGGCGATGGGGAGATTGAGGGACTGAGAGACTGAGGGACTGAGGGACTGAGAGACTGAGGGACTGAGGGACTGAGAGACTGAGAGACTGAGGGACTGAGAGACTGAGGGACTGAGGGACTGAGAGACTGAGGAACTGAGGGATTGAGAGACTGAGGGACTGAGGGACTGAGAGACTGAGGGATGGAAGACGGTCTCCGGACTTCCGACTTCCGACTTCAGACTTCCGAATAATAGTAATACTTACTAACAATAAACAATCCATTATGGAAAATTCTGAAAAAATTATGGACCTCGATAATGAATTTGAAGCAGGATTACTTGAAGAAATATTGAAGGACAGAAATATTCCACATATCATCAGGTCATATTCAGATTCAGCATATGATGGTGTATTTCAGGTACAATTCGGATGGGGACATGTAGAAGCCCTGCCTCAATACAAGGACGAGATAATAGAAATATTAGAAGCCATCAGAAATTAAAACGGATAATTTAAAATTTATAATTTATAATTTAAAATTGATTTATATCTTTGCTGGTGAATCAAAACAAAAAAACCATGAAGAATAACAATCTCAAACCAGGATTAATATTTATCGTTACCGTAATTCTTTTCGGGGCTTTCATGAGGCTGATCCCGCACTGGCCTAACCTCACCCCGGTTGCCGCCATGGCTTTGTTCGGAGGGACCTGGCTCAGCCGGAAGTACCTGGCCTTTGTGATTCCGTTTGCAGCTCTTTTTATGAGCGACCTGATTTTGGGCTTTCACAATTCCATGTGGGCAGTCTACCTGGCTTTCGGGATTACCGTTACCATGGGTTTTTACCTCAGAAAAAAAGTCACCGCCGGGAATGTTATCATGGCTGCCTTAGGCTCTTCCATCCTGTTTTTCCTGATCACCAACTTCGCTGCCTGGCTGGGCAACCCGCTTTACCCACAGACGATGACGGGCCTTATGGGAAGTTATGTAGCAGGACTGGCTTTCTTCAATGACGGCAATTATGGCATCTCCTTCTTCCTGAATGAAGTCACCGGAACGCTGTTTTACAGCGGCTTGTTCTTTGGGGTTTATGCACTGGCGAAGAAGAAGTTTCCTATACTTGCTTTAGCGTGAGAAGCGAAGCGTGAGGAGTGAGGGTTGAAGGGCGAAGTCATTAACTTAGGACTCCTGGCTTCCGACGAAAACATGTATTTATATTTCCATTTTTTTTCCAAAGTAGACAAAATAGGTCACAATAGAACATATTAACAACTCCCATCTTCCGTCTCCGGTCTTCCTTCTTCGATCTTCCGCCTATAACAACCAACATAAGCATTGCCTTGGTTTTTTATTAAAATCTCTTGTAATATACAGTTGACTTAATACCTTTGCGGGAAATTATCACGTTAGCCCGGACGGCAAAGCATATTATGCAAACACCTTATGTTAAATGTATTTTAACCTAATGCTTAAATAAAGAAATAGAAAACCCACTCCGAAAACCAAATTACTATGAAAAAATTAACTGTTGCATTTTTAGGTTTAATTCTCTTTCTGGGCGCATTGTCAGCTCAAAGCCAGAACAAGTTTAAAGACCAAAAAGAAATTGATGCTTTTAATGAAAAAACAGATGCTTATGAGATGAACCGGTTTAAAGGCCATGAAAACCTGGAATTCCCATTCGAAAGGGGAAATATTTCAAATAATACCGGCAGGGCATTAAAAAGCACTTATGCAGATGCCCCCGACTGGAACTGGATAATGCAATATGGCGGATCAGGTACTGATTATGGAAATGACATTGTAATGGATACTGAAGGTAATATTTACATTACAGGTTATTTTTCCGGAACAACCACTATTGGTACAACTACCCTAAACAGTGTGGGTTTGTTTGATATGATAACTGCAAAATATGATAATTCCGGTGAATTATTATGGATTAAGCAAACTTCATGTGAGCAATATGAATCAATGAGAGGCGTTGGTATTGCCCTGGATATTTCCGGCAATATAATAGTCACAGGTTGGTTTAATGGAACGGTTGACTTTGACGGAACAATTTACACTTCTGACGAAGAAACAATGTTTCTTGCCAGTTATAGCAATTCTGGTAATCTGGTCTGGGCATACGAAGGCAATTTTGGCGATGGGAAAAATATTGAAATCGATGACTCCGGAAATATTTACGTATTAGGAAGTTCCGCAGTAGCAAAATACAATTCAAGCGGAGGAGTAATTTGGACACAATATTACGATGCCCAATTTGAGGATATGGCAATTCAATATGTTGAAAGCTATGGGTGGGAATTCTATGTCGTTGGCAAATGTCGTAATGGGAATGCACCTTTTAACGAGGAAGGTATATTTTGGGCACGGGGTGCATGTGATGATGGTAATATAGGATATGTAGAAATGGGGGAAGTTGAATCATATTATAGATCGAATGCTTATTCAATAGAACTTGACACCTATCATAATATGTATATTGCAGGATACTTTTATGAAACTATTACTTTTCATGGACAAACATTTACTGGTTCGAGTGAAACCAGTTTTCTTGCTAAAATTAATGGATCTACTTACCAGCTTGATTGGCTAAAACATTCGGAATCATTATTTAGTATTGATTATGCCAGACATGTGTGCCTTGATGATATTGAAAGTCCAATAATTTTTGGCTATTATGGATTATCAAGCATTACTTTTGACGATATAGTTTGATCAGGTGACAACAGTTATACAGTCAAATATGAGGCAGGTGGAAATTTG
>DAOWEV010000164.1 GCA_030638325.1 Bacteroidales bacterium | reverse complement strand
TTCAGGAAAGCATGAAATTACGTTTAATAAAATGAATTTAAAAGCTGGAATATATTATTATTCACTTGAGGTAAATGGTATAAATATTGATAGTAAAAAAATGATAATATATTAAGAGACTGTTTTGAATTTATTTCCAACGAAGAACTTCGAAAGACTTCGAAAGACAATCTGAATCAAGCTTTGCTTTTATTAATCTGGCTATGAGCCGGGTGATGCTTAATAAATTTTAATTATGATTTCAAGAAATCCTCCAAAAACATAAGTAGATGAAAAAAGTTATTATTGAAAAATTGACCCCGGAAGAGATCACCAAACGAAAAATATTGAGTTGGCCTGTCTGGGAAAAAGAAGTTTCACGTTTCGACTGGAAGTACGATGGCGATGAAGAATGCCTGATCCTGGAAGGCGAAGTTGTAATTGAGACTGAGGAAGGAGAATATACCGTCAGGAAAGGTGATTTTGTGACATTTAAGGATGGATTAAAGTGTGTTTGGGACATCAAGCAGGATATCCGGAAGCGGTATAATTTTAGGTATTGAGAGAAGACAGAAGTCGGAAGTCCGAAGTCGGAAGTTGAGAGCTTAGAGCTTAGAGCTTAGAGTTGAGAGTTGAGATAATGCGGATAACTGTCAACTGTTAACTGTCAACTGAAACTCCGGACTTCCGACTCCGGTCTTCGGACTTCTAAAAAATGATAATACCAAATCATTTAAAAAATTACATGTGAAAGGAATTGTTGTCAAATCAACAGGCAGTTGGGTTACTGTAAGACAGGAGGACGGACAGGAAACCGGTTGTACACTTAAAGGTAAGTTCAGGATGGAGGGGATAAAATCTACTAATCCTGTGGCTGTGGGCGACAGGGTAGAGTTTGAGTTGTTGCCTGACGAAGACACCGGTGTGATAACAAGCATCCTGGAAAGAAGTAATTACCTGATCAGAAAGGCAACAAAGCTTTCAAAAGTTTCACAGATCATAGCCGCTAATATTGACCAGGCTATACTGGTGGCTACACTTAAAAAACCACGGACACCATTTGGCTTTATCGACAGGTTCCTTGTGACTGCAGAGGCATATCATATTCCAGGGGTCATCGCATTCAATAAAATGGATTTATATGATGATGTTTTGATGGATAGACTTGAGGAACTTACCAACATTTACCAGGAAGCAGAATACAAATGTTTAAATGTATCAGCAGTCAGCGGTGAAGGACTGGACGAGTTAAAGGCAGTGATGAAAGACAAGACCAGCCTGCTGGCCGGGCACTCAGGTGTTGGGAAATCAAGCCTCATCAACAGGCTTCAGCCCGGCCTGAACATAAAGACAAAAGAAATATCCACATATAACGAGAAAGGGCAGCATGTAACTACTTTTGCCCAGATGTACCACTTGAATTTCGGAGGGTTTATTATTGACACTCCGGGTATCAGAGAGTTTGGATTGATCGATTTTAATAAGGAGGAGGTGGCTGAAAGATTTCCTGAGTTGCGGAGGTATATGCATCAGTGCCGCTACAACAATTGTACACATACTCATGAACCCGGGTGTGCAGTGAAGAAAGCACTCGAAGAGGGTTTGATAAGTCACAAGAGATATAATAGTTACCTTAGGATCTATAATGATGATGACTGGTATAAGAAAGATTGGGGGTAGGTGGTATTTTTGACATTAGACGGAAGACCGAAGACAGAAGACCGAAGCTGTTTCAAAACTTCAGACTTCAGACTTCCGACTTCGGACTTCCGACTTCGGACTCCGGACTTCCGACTTCGGACTCCGGACTTCGGACTCCGGACTTTTTTAGCCTCTTTCATTAAAATAATAGAAATGCCATATAAATAAATTTCAGTATGATTGCTAAAGAGCTTATTTCAGACGGCGTTTTGCCTCTCATGACTTCCGATACCGGTACAAATGCATTGAGCTGGATGGAAGAATACCGGGTGCTTCACCTGCCCATAGTAAATGACCGGGAGCTTCTTGGCTTAATATCTGAATTCGATCTGCATGACCTGACCGACCTCAGTCAGCCATTAGGCCATATCAGGCTTTCACTTCATGCTGCTGTCATCTACGAATATCAGCATGTTTTTGATGTGCTCAAGGTATTCAATGAATTTAAACTGACACTGCTTCCGGTGATCGATGAGAATAACAATTACATTGGTTCGATCACCTTGCATTCGCTCATTGAGAGATTGGGCGACATTATTCCGGTTGGCAATGTGGGTGGTATTATTGTGCTGAATGTTGATCAGCGAAGCCTGGTGTTAAGTGAGATTGCAAGGATTGTGGAATCCAATGATGCGCGGATCCTGGCAATGTTTGTTAATACAAGCCCCGATTCAACTGAAATAGAGGTTTCCATTAAAATTGATAAGATGGATATATCTGCCATAATGCAAACGTTTACAAGGTATAATTACAGCATTAAAAGCTCTTTCTCACAAGGTGATGATGAGAATGATCTCAGGAAAAGATATGATGCCCTGATGAATTACCTGAATATTTAAGCTGTGTTTAAATTACCCGGACGAAAATATGGTTTTATTATAAGATCAGATATGCTGGTTTCTTTGTTGCTGCTGTCGGGTTCATTGTTTTCACAAACGGCCGTACACTTCACGAATGCCCCGGATTCGATGGGCCAGTATAATAATGCTCAGGTTTTTATTGATACTATTGTGATTACCAATAATAAAATCACCAAGGATAAAGTGATCCTCCGGGAATTGCTATTTAAGACCGGGGATACGATCGCATATGAGAGCCTTGATTTATTAAAAAAGAGAAGTGAGGAGAACCTGGTAAATACTTCTCTTTTTAATTTTGTTATGATCCGTTTCAGTGAACCGGGCCCGTCAGGCAGTATCCGCGCCCTGGTGAATGTGACAGAACGCTGGTATATCTGGCCCATTCCAATCCTGAAAATTTCGGACAGGAATTTTAATGTTTGGTGGGAGACACGTGACCTGAACAGGTTAAACTATGGAGTGAAAATTGACTGGCAGAATTTCAGAGGGCACAGGGAAAAGCTTAGTGCCATATTTCAGTTTGGCTACGATAAGATAATAGGCCTGGCGTATCAGATCCCCTATCTTAACAAGCAGAAAACACTCGGTATCGGATTTGGTGCTGAATTGCAAAGGAACCGGGAAGTTGCCTACAGGACAGTTGAAAACAGGCAGGTTTTTATTAGAGATGATGACGAATATGTGAGAAAAGACATAAATGCTTTCATGCAGTTTTTATACCGGCGCGGGATCTATAACTCTCATTTGTTGGAAGTGAGTTATGATAAGCATATATTTTCCGATACACTCAACATGCTGAACCCTTATTATGCTGACGGTAAAGATGTTAATCAGTATTTCAGCCTGCACTACAAGTTTAAGAGCGATTACAGGGATTATAAGCCATATCCCCTTACCGGGCGATATTTTGATTTTGAATTTATTAAACGGGGATTGGGAGTGTTTGGAGAAGAGTCTTTGGACTTTTTCTACTTTTTGTCGTCCTTCAGAAAATACTGGCAGTTATCCAAACACTTTTATTATGCTTTTGGACTTAACTGTAAGTTTTCCAACGAAGGCAGGCAACCCTTTTATATTGTCCGGGCCATTGGGTATGGCAGGGATCTTGTCAGAGGATATGAGTATTACGTGGTTGATGGCCAGAATTTTGGTATTTGGAAGAACAATCTGAAATTCGCCCTGCTCCCAAAACATGTTTCAGAAATAAAATTTATCAGATCAGAGAAGTTCTCCAAAATCCATTTTGCATTTTACCTGAACCTGTTTTTTGATATTGGATATGCAAGTAATATGCAGTATTACGGTGATAATAACAATGATCTGGTAAATGACCTGCTGATTGGCTATGGGCTGGGATTGGACTTCGTCACCTATTATGATATCGTTATCCGCACAGAATTCTCAGTCAACAAGATGGGAGAAACTGGCTTTTATCTTCATTTCATGGCACCTATTTGAGAGTTGAGAGTTGAGAGTTGAGATTTGAGAGCTTAGAGTTGAGAGTTGAGAGTTGAGAGAGAGTGTGTGGGCGAGGGGGTGAGGGGGCGAGGGACTGAGAGACTGAGGGACTGAGGGACTGAGGGACTGAGAGACTGAGGGACTGAGGGACTGAGAGACTGAGGG
>DAOWEV010000179.1 GCA_030638325.1 Bacteroidales bacterium | reverse complement strand
GTCCGATTTCTTCGTTACGCTTGCCTTTAAACCCAGTCATTTACAAAAGTAAACTCCTGATTTTAAAGGCTTCGCAAGCCTCGAACTCGAACATTCTGAACCAAACACTGACTTTATGGACAGACACTAAATAGAGTCTGTCTATAAAGTAATCCTAATTTGAATAATGAATAATGAACAACGATTAACGATTTTAGAAGTAACTGAAAATCTGAAATCGTTAATCGTTAATCGTTAATCGAAATTCAAATAAAACGATATTTTCGATTTTAAAGACAAATCCTATAGCACTTACATTGGAAATATCCGTTAACATATCAACCCTATCAAGGGCCTACGGTGAAGTTGAGGCTTTGAAAGAGCTCAATTTACAGATTAATAAGGGAGAGCTGTTTGGCCTTATCGGACCGGATGGAGCGGGCAAGACTACCTTATTCAGGATACTGGTAACGCTGCTGATCCCAGACAAGGGCACTGCAGTTGTAGAAGGATATGATGTGGTTAAAGATTTTAAACAGCTTCGGAAGATCATCGGGTACATGCCGGGCCGGTTTTCATTGTATGAAGACCTTTCGGTTCAGGAAAACCTTAACTTTTTTGCCAGCATATTCAATACAACAGTACAGGAAAATTATTACCTGATTGAAGATATTTACAAGATGCTGGAGCCTTTTAAGACCCGCAGGGCCGGAAAGCTTTCCGGAGGAATGAAACAGAAACTGGCTTTATCCTGTGCACTGATCCACCGCCCGGATGTGCTGATTCTGGATGAACCCACAACCGGTGTAGATGCTGTTTCCCGTAAAGAATTCTGGGAGATGCTGAAGAAGTTGAAAAGATCCGGGATCACGATCCTGGTATCCACTCCTTATATGGATGAAGCAAGCTTGTGCGACCGTGTAGGCCTGATACAGGATGGCCGCCTGTTGCAGACCGATAAGCCGGAAAATATCGTCCGTCAATATAAGTGGCCTCTTGTAAAGGTACGGTCAACCGATATGTATGCCCTGAAGGAGCATCTTATGGATTTTCCAGAAACCCGGTCGGTTTTCCGTTTTGGAGAAAACTTGCACCTGACATTAAAATGTCCGCAGGAAGACCTGGAAAACCTGGTACAACATCTTGAAAGTAAAGGACACAAAAAAATAATTGCTGAATTCACCGAGCCGACTATTGAAGATTGTTTTATGGCAATCAGCACGGTGGAGAGTTGAAAGTTATAAAGTGGAAAGTTAAATCATGAAGCGTGAAAATATCATAGAAGTTAAGGACCTGACCAAGAAATTCGGGAATTTTACGGCCAATGACAAGCTGACTTTTAGTGTCAGAAAGGGTGAGGTATTTGGTTTCCTGGGTGCCAATGGGGCTGGGAAAACAACGGCTATTAAGATACTTTGCGGTCTGTCAAAACCCACTTCAGGTGACATTTCAGTGGTGGGCTACGATGTGTACACACAGCCGGAGGAAATCAAAAAAAACATCGGGTATATGAGCCAGAAGTTCTCGCTATATGAAGATCTGACGACTGCAGAGAATTTCAGGTTCTTTGGTGGAATTTACGGCCTGAAGAAAGCCGAGATAAAACAAAAAACTTCTTTTTATCTGCAGCAACTGGATATGGAAAATGCCCGTGATAAGATCATCCAATCCGTGCCTCTTGGCTGGAAACAAAAACTGGCTTTTTCAATTGCCGTGATGCACGAGCCGGACATCGTTTTCCTGGACGAGCCTACCAGCGGCGTGGACCCGATCACCCGGAGACAATTCTGGGATATGATCTACAATACGGCACGGGAAGGGATAACAGTGTTTCTGACTACACATTATATGGACGAAGCCGAATATTGTGAAAGGGTAACCATTTTGGTGGATGGCAGGATTGAAGCCCTCGATACCCCCATGGCACTTAAAAAACAGTTCGGGGGAAGCTCCATGGAAGAAGTGTTTGTGAAACTTGCCAGGAAGAAGTTGACAGTTGACGGTTGACAGTAAACAGTGAACAGTGAACAGTAAACAGTAAACAGTGAACAGTAAACAGTAAACAGTGAACAGTGAACAGTGAACAGTGAACAGTGAACAGTAAACAGTAAACAGTGAACAGTGAACAGTGAACAGTAAACAGTGAACAGTGAACAGTAAACAGTGAACAGTGAACAGTGAACAGTAAACAGTGAACAGTTACCAGAATGAAAGGCTTTATCATAAAAGAATTCCATCACATCTTCAGGGATGTGCGGACCATGATCATCATTTTTGGAATGCCTGTAGTACAGATACTGTTGTTTGGGTTCGCCATAACCACTGAGATCAAAGATGCAAAGATCGCTGTGCTGGATCACTCCAAAGACAGGGCAACCAGGGAGATTACCAACAAGCTGGTAGCATCCGGGTATTTCCTTCTCGAATCTGATCTTCAATCCTATGATGAAATTGAGGAATACTTTAGAAAGGGTGATATAAATGAAGTGGTGATCTTTGAGAGCAACTTTGAAAATAAGTTGAAAAAGAATGAGCAGCCTTCCGTTCAGATCATTGCCGATGCTTCTAACCCAAATACGGCAAGCCTGCTGACTAATTATACCATCGGCATATTATCGGATTATCAACAGCAGATATCCGGCGGCAAAAAACAGGGTGTTATTGCCGAGACTAAAATGCTTTATAATTCTGAGCTGAAAGGAGTTTTTATGTTTGTTCCGGGCGTCATCACAATTTTGCTGATGCTGGTTTGTGCCATGATGACATCCATTTCCATCGCCCGGGAAAAAGAGCTGGGAACCATGGAAGTTCTCCTTGTTTCCCCATTAAAACCCGTACAGATCATAACCGGTAAAGTGGTCCCATATGTACTGCTCTCTTTTATCAATGCCGTTACCATTCTTCTGCTGGGTTATTTTGTGTTTGGGGTACCTGTGAGGGGAAGCCTGATATTGCTGTTGTTAGAGAGTATATTGTTCATTGTGCTGGCTTTATCACTTGGAATATTTATTTCTACTATCAGCAAGACCCAGCAGGTGGCTTTAATGATATCCCTGGCAGGGCTTATGTTACCTACAATTTTACTGTCGGGCTTCATCTTCCCTGTCGAAAATATGCCGGTTCCATTGCAGTGGGTCAGCAACCTGATGCCCCCGAGGTGGTTTATCATCATCATTAAGACCATTATGCTGAAAGGAGTCGGATTGGCTTATATATGGAAAGAAACCCTGATATTATTCGGGATGACCTTGATATTCCTGGGACTCGGAATAAAGAATTTCAAGATAAGACTGGAATAAACGAATGAGAAACATATCATACATAATCCAGAAAGAGTTTATACAGCTTTTTCGTAACCATGTCATGTTGCGGATCATTATTCTTATGCCCGTCATACAGCTCTTTATTCTGGCCTATGCTGCCACATTTGAAATAAAAAAAATCAGGTTAGTAGTGGTTGATCAGGATCATTCAGTTACCTCGCGCGACCTGACGGCACATTTTCAGGGATCGCCCTTTTACAAGGCCGGCAAACACTATGACTCCTATAAAATTGCCGAAAATGATATCATTCATGGATCGGCTGATCAGATACTAATCATTCCTGCCGGTTTTGAGAAAGATCTGAACAGGGAAGGGTTTTCACAGGTACAGGTGGTTACCGATGCCATAAACGGCAGTGCTGCCAGCCTCATGAGTGCCTATTCACTGGCCATTATCAGGGATTTTAATGAACGCATATTATTACAAGAGAAAAATATACAATTTGGGCAACCAATAAAGATCCAGTACTCTTACTGGTATAATCCCAGGCTGGATTACATCAATTTTATGGTGCCTGGCATTTTGGTGTTGCTGGTTACCCTGATTGGTATGTTTCTGTCAAGTATGGCCCTGGTCAGGGAAAAAGAGATCGGTACCATTGAACAGATCAATGTATCACCAATCCGGAAATACCAGTTCATCATCGGAAAGCTATTGCCATTCTGGGTAGTGGCCCTGGCAGACCTGGCTTTTGGGCTGATATTGGCCAAACTGGCATTTAACATACCGATTGTCGGTAGCATTGGGTTGATATTTTTAATGGCAATGGTTTACCTGCTGGTTATGCAGGGCATTGGATTGCTGTTGTCGACAATCACCAATACCCAGCAACAAGCCATGTTCCTCTCATGGTTTATCCTGGTGGTTTTAATCCTTATGAGCGGACTGTTCACACCTATTGAAAGTATGCCACACTGGGCACAGGTTTTGACCTGGTTCAATCCGATCGCTTATTTCATTGAAACCATGCGGATGATCATGCTGAAAGGCTCAGGATTCATGGATGTCATGAAAAGCTTTCTCATTCTTTCAACCCTCTCAATCTTCATCCTGAGCCTGGCCATCTGGAGATACCGGAAGGTTGTGTGATAATTGAACAGTATTATTGAGTTACCTTTTTACTATTTTATGATTAATTACTAAGTGATTAGTATATTATTAGTTATGTATTAACTCATTTATTATTAATTACCGGAAATTAAGTTCTTTTGTAACCATCCATCCTCAAAAGAGAAATAATTTAAATCATCCATCCTCTAAAAAGAACTAATGCATTAACATTTTTTCTGTGAGAACGGCTATGATTTTTTTTAAATCTCAAAGCAGGATAAAAACATTACAAATATGTTCGCTCCTCCTATGGTCAATTAGCTTTTCAATAGTGAATGGTCAAAACAATCAATACTTTTCATTCAAAGAAGGCATAACTGGTAAAAATCAGGCGAACACTGAGCCTGAAAGACTTGTAATAAATGGAGGGGCGCTGTTTATTGAAATCGACTATCAATTTGAGGGTACATATATCACTGAAACCGAAGTGGAGGGAGATAAATACAATTTCCTTCATATTGAAGGATTTGCTAAAATGTGCCAGGTGGGAGCGCCTGCCTTGCCGGCTCATAATGAGATTATAGCAATGCCTGTAAATGCAATGGGAAACATTGTGGTAGTTGAAGCTGAATTCCTGGAATATGATGGTTTTATGATCCATCCTGCATTGGAACCTGCCAGAGATGTCGAAGGTGCGCCTGAGCCGGAATTTCAGAAAGATCCAAAAATCTATAATGCGGATGAATTTTTCCCTCATGATGTCGTGGAGATCACAGATATTTTGCTAAGCAGGGAAACGCCCCTTGCCGTCACGCAGGTACGGCCTGTGCAATTTAACCCTGTTAGCGGGAAGATAAGGGTCTATTCAAAAATAAGGTACCGCCTGGATTTTATTGGGGGTGAAGGATCGTTTAATAGTTTAAGGCAGGTGAACTCAGTATTTTATACGAATTTATTGAAACTTAATGTGATTAATTCAGAAAGCATTCCTGAGGGTGTTTCATACAATCCCAATGGCTCAAGATCTGGTGAAAAAGACTATATCATAATCACTCATGACCAATATCTAAGCACTGCAAATGATCTGGCAGACTGGAAGCGCCAGTTGGGATACTCCGTAGAAGTTGTTTCACAAGCAAGCTGGACCGCAGGACAGGTAAAAACAGCTATTCATGACCGTTATAACAGCTGGACCCCTAAACCTGATTATTTTGTTATTATAGGTGACCATTCAGGCCCTTATGCGGTTCCCGGAGAAATTCATCAGGACCCTTATTATGGAAATGATTTTGCAACTGATTTATATTACGCATGTATGGGAGGTGCCGGCGATTGGGTGCCCGACATGGCCCATGGACGTATATCCGTTTCTTCAGCTACTGAAGCCCAGGTAGTTATTGATAAAATTACCAACTATGAAAAAGATCCTGTAAATGATGCAAGTTTTTATCAAAATGGATTGAACTGCGCCCAATATCAGGATGATTCCCACGCTGGTTATGCAGACCGAAGATTTTGCCATACGAGCGAAAATATCAGGGATTATTTACAGGATGATCAAGGATATACTTCAGAAAGAGTTTATTATACCGGCACTACAGCCAATGTTACAACACTGCATTATAATAACACTTATTATTCCAATGGGGAGTTATTGTCTGCTGATCTTCGTTCAACGTCATTCAACTGGAATGGTGGGAGCAGCGATATTACATCTGCAATTAATTCCGGAAAATTTTATGTTTTTCACAGGGATCATGGTTTTGCAGGCGGTTCAGGATGGGCACATCCATATTATACAACAACAAGCATGTCAAGCCTGCTAAATGGAAACAAGTTGCCTGTTGTTTTTAGCATCAATTGTCATTCAGGAGAGTTTCAATTAAGTAATTGTTTTGCAGAGAAGTTCCTGCGGATGGAAAATAAGGGTGCCGTCGGAGTTGTGGCAGCTGCATATTATAGTTACAGTGGATACAATGATGCCCTGTCAATAGGTATGATTGATGCCATTTGGCCGGATCCCGGATTATATGCCGTTTTCGGCTCAGGTGGTACCGGTGCAAACTATACCACTGGAGCAGGTAACAATGTTTATACTATGGGGGATGTTGTAAACCAGGGGCTTGTTGCTATGGTACAAAACTGGGGTAATTCAGGCTATCAACATGAGCTATTCCATTGGTTTGGAGATCCGGCCATGAAGATCTGGACGTCCAATCCCAATGACAGCATAATAACAGCATCTCATTCAACAGTACTTTCCTGTGCAGGTACTTTATTCAGCATTACAAGTTCAACTGCCGGGGCAACGGCAACCCTGGTATATAATGAGCAGTTGATCGGAAAAACAGTTTTAGATGCCTCAGGTGACGGAACGATCACCTACACCGTCACAAGCCCGGGGGCAACCGCCACACTTACGATTTCAAAACACAATCATAAACCCTATGTGACTACATTAAACCTTTCCGGTTCCTGTGCTTTTACACCAGGTGTAATAACAATCGCAGCAACTGGCATGAGTTGGAATTCGACAACCGGGAATGGGGAAATTATGAATGATTATGGATCCACAGTCACTGAAAGCGGTATTGTTTACAGCCTGATTCCCGGTCCTCAAATCGGGGATACCGGTGTAATCAGCATACAAACTTCACCAACTGATACAACAGGTACTTTTGCTGTGTTGTTAACCGGATTAAACTCAAATACTACTTACTATTTCAGGGCTTATGCAATAAATGCAAATGGGATCGGATATGGGGATAATATGACTCTCACCACCTTATGTGTCCCCACCACACTGCCCTGGGTTGAAGATTGGGAGGACGCAGGGCCATTAACAACTTTTACATCGGATAATTCTTCACTTACCGGAATTCCTGAATGGAGCTATGATATGGTTAATGACGGAGGGCGATTGCGGTTCGAAGCAGGTAGCGGTTTCTATCATAGTGGTTTAAAAGCTGCTACTTTAGATCGAGCTATGAGTGGGGGGGTAAATACTAACTATCTGATCGCCGGGTTAAACCTCATCAATTATATGAATGCTGATTCATTGTCCTTATCATTTTATTACATGCATCACGGAGAGGAACCCCATTCAAATGACCGGGTCTGGGTAAGAGGAAGCAATAATGATGCTTGGGTAGAGATATATGATCTGTATCTCAACCAGGGATCAGCAGGTTCCTGGAATCATGTTGTTGACCTGGATATTTACGCTTTTTTAGCTGCTGCCTCTCCGGTACAAACCGTATCTTCAACATTCCAGATACGATTTGGACAAGAAGATAATTATCCTGCCACTACCATCACAGCCAGTGATGGTTATACTTTTGATGATATTACTATTAACGGGCCTGCTCAAGCACTTTGGGCAGGTACAACCTCGACAGATTGGAACACCGCCTCTAACTGGTGTTCTGGTACTGTTCCCGATGAAACCGTAGATATTATCATTTATGGAGGAGCGTCAAATTACCCTGTATTGAACGATGATCTTTCTATCCATAGTTCAGAAGGAGCCTGTCGTTGTAAAAACCTGACAATTAAAAACGGCGGCCGACTGGAGATCAACCAGGGCTTTCAGATGATTGTCAATGGAAATGTTACGATAGAGACTGGTGGGATTTTGCATACCGGGAAGTGAATTCTTCGGTCACCTGTTTTCCGCATTGGGTCACCTATAAAGAAAAAGTTACGGATTGAGAGATACGCGATACGGGTTTACAGAAGCATTTTTAGATGTAATTTTTTCGGGAAACTATGAAAAGCTACAAATGTTTGGAAATGAAACCCGTAGCCAGTAACTGGTAACTCATAACCAGTAACCCGTAACCTGTAACCCGTAACAATAAAATCCTTTTTGGCTGCTGATTCAAAAAATATTCCGATATTTGATGATCAGTCAGCCTCTTTAATTCATGTTTTAAAGAGGAGTTAAAGGTTAAAAGTATAAACCAAAAACTCTTTTATGCTTATTTTTCTTCAGGAGAAAAGAGAAATAAAAATCATTTTCAATATTACTTTGCTTTTACTGGTATTGTTTATCTCTTTTTCCTGTCTTACAAATAATGACAAAAAGATATCGGAAATACTGAAGAAAGAAAAACCATCTCAAAAAACCCACCTCGATAAGATCCTTGAGAGGGGTGTAATTGTCGCAGTTACCAACTACAATTCCATGAGTTATTTTATTTACAGGGGAGAGCCTATGGGATATGAGTTTGAAAAGTTAAAAATATTTGCTGAATACCTCGATGTGGATCTCGAGATGAGGATCAACAACAATATCTATGATGCTTTTGCAGGACTGGATAACGGGGAATACGACCTGATGGCAATGGGATTGACCATCACCAAGGAGAGAACTAAATTAGTGGATTTTACCATACCCCATTTGCAGACACGGCAGGTACTTGTGCAGCGAATGCCTGAAAACTGGCGTAAGATGAAAACATGGGATGAGATTGAGATGCATTTGATACGCAATCCGCTCGAGTTGGCCGGAAAAACTATAAATATCCAAAAAGGGACCATATTCTACACAAGGCTTGAGAACCTGTCGGATGAGATCGGCAGCCCTATAAATATCATCGAAGACCCCGACAGGGAAGTGGAGCAATTAATCGAGGCTGTGGCTAAAGGAGAGATAGATTATACCATTGCAGATGAGCATGTTGCAATGGTCAATGAAAAATATTTCAAGAACATCGATGTGAAAACAGCAGTCAGCTTTCCACAAAACCTGGCCTGGGCCGTAAAAAAAGGATCTGATAGCCTCCTGTCTGTTATGAATGATTGGTTGATTGATTTTAATAAATCGCTCACTTCAAAATATATTTATAACAAATATTTTAAGAATCCCAGATCGGTATATATTGCAAAAAGTGAGTACCATTCCCTGAAGGGAGGTAATATCTCTAAGTATGATGACATTATCAGGCAGATCAGCGAAAAATACGACCTTGACTGGCGGCTGCTGGCCTCATTGATCTACCAGGAATCCCAGTTTCAGCCGGATGTGAAGTCCTGGGCCGGCGCCTGGGGCCTGATGCAGCTAATGCCCGGTACTGCAGCTTCTTATGGGGTAGATACTACTTCGTCTGCAGAGGAGCAAATAGAAGCCGGTGTACTTTTTATGAATAGCCTGAATAAACAGCTCCCGGAAGAAATTGATGATCCCGAAGAAAGAATGAAATTCGTCCTGGCTTCCTATAATGTTGGCATAGCTCATATTTATGATGCACGCAGATTGGCAGAAAAACATGGCAAAGACCAGAATGTATGGAGTGAAAATGTGGATTACTATATCCTGAAAAAATCAGACCCGAAGTACTACCGCGATCCTGTGGTCAGGTACGGATATGCCCGCGGCGAAGAAACCTATAACTTCGTCATTGAGATCCTCGACAGGTATAAACACTATAAAAATGTGATCAAAAACTGATCGGAATTACAGGCTGAACTCCTTCATTAATAATGCGGTCCACTCAGCAATCCTTTGATTGGTAAGCTCGCTTTGCTGGTCTTCATCCAGGGGCAGCCCTACAAACACATCATCGATCACCGAATCCGATTCCTCAAAATCATAACCTTCCACGGGCCATGATCCAATATGGATTGCCCCACATCTTTCAAATTCTCTCTTGATCTCTATCATTCCATCCACAAAATTGTAGGGATACAGTACCTGATCTCCCAGCCCGAAAATGGCAAAGGGCTTTCCCTTGATCTCTGCTTTTGAAATGCGCATGAAGAAATCAGTCCAGCGTGTTTTGTGAGCATCCTCCCAGGAATCTGCACCCATGGTCGGAGCGCCGATGATAAAAGCATCATACATTGAGAATTCAGCAGTATTGAATTCCGTGATGGTAAAGATATCGATGGTCCCTTCATCAAATTCCTCGTAGATCTTTTGGGCTGCTTTTTCGGTATTGCCCTTTTTGGGCCAGTAAATCAAAGCAATCTTTTTCATATGTTTAACATTTTCTCGCAGAGACGCAGAGACGCAAAGAAACTTTTTTAATCATGCTCCTGTGTGTCAAAATTGCCTTGCCATGGTTATTTCATCCGTATATCTTTTTTGATTTTAATTGATCAAAAACGATAATTTCTTTAAATGCAAAATTATCAAAATTCATGTGAATAGTATTCACAATAACTACGGATCGTTTCATCAAAACCGGTAAACTTGAAATCCAGTTGTTTACAGATCTTTTCATTAGAGTATTTAAAGGTATTTCCGGAAGTTCTTGCCGTCTCCCTGGTAATAAGGGGCTTTTTCCCGGTAACGAAATATTTGATCATCTCAGCCCTCCAGGCTGCCTTTATCATAAAATGTCCGGCCCTGATGGTGGGAGGTGGCTTATCAAAGTATTTAGCAATGAGCCTGAACAGCTCATGGTAGGATGAATTGACCCCGTTCAGTATAAAACGTTCCCCCGAAATATTACTTTCCATCAACAGTATCATGGCTTTTACAACATCGATGACATCCACAAAACCGTTGATGCCCGGAGGATAAAATTTCATCCCGTCCCAAACTGTTGAAAACAGCCGGGCACTGCCTTTCGACGGATCAGCTATACCCAGTATAATCGAAGGATTCACGATCACGGCCTGCAGTCCCTCAGCGATGCCCCTGTAGACTTCGTTCTCAGCCCCGTATTTACTGACAGCATAGCCTGTATTGTTTTTAGAGCGCTCCCAGGGCAGATTTTCATCAATGGCATTATGATGATCCTCCGGCCGGCCCAGTGCAGCTATTGATGAAACATGGCAGAGTTTCTGAATGCCTTTCTCCAACGCTGCATTTACTACATTGGCTGTGCCTGAAATGTTTACTCTAAACATTTTTTTGCGTTCTGAAGACAGAAAAGAGATCATGGCCGCACTATGGTATAGCTTATCAACACCCTCCATGGCATCTTCCAATGACATAACATCGAGAAGGTCACCCTCAACCCATGTAATTTTGCTGAACAAGTCTTCCGGTTTTTCAGAATAGATGTGAAAGATTTTCCTGATAAAAGCAAGATCACTGCCGGTGCGTTTCAGCGCCCTGACTTCTTCTCCCCTTTTCAGTAATTCCAGGATCAGGTGTGATCCTACAAGACCTGTACCTCCTGATACCAGATTCATGGAAGCAAAAATAAGGCCGGAGATTGAAAATGAACAGTTAAAAGTTTTAAATTAACAAAAAAAATTCACCTTAT
>DAOWEV010000032.1 GCA_030638325.1 Bacteroidales bacterium | reverse complement strand
TCAAATGTTCCAATGGCACAAACAAAGCATCTACATTTCAAACTCAAAATGGAGTGCAGTACAGCGCTGTTTGGTCATTTGAATTTTGGGCATTAGGTATTGTTTAGTATTTCGGATTTAGTGCTTAGAATTTGTAGTGAGAAACGCTCCATGCACACCAATGAGGATTCTTTACTTCAGATATATTTTTGTGATTCCCGACCCCCCTCTTTCAATATGCTCGTCATCAAAATGTTTTATGCCCTCTTCAGATGACAGGTATTCACGGATGACCTTTCTCAGGATACCATCCCCTTTTCCATGGATCACAGACACTTCGCCCATGCTTAGCAGAATGGCGTTATCTAAGTACTTTTTGAGAATGTTCAGCGCTTCCTCGGCTTTTTTGCCACGAACATCGATGCGGAGCTTGAAATTCGCTGCCTTCTCATGTATGCTATGCATCACGTTACTGTGGGTCTTGTTCTTTGGCAACAACATGTGCTCAGGTTCTTCAGCCGGTATTAATTTTTCCTTTGAAGTGCTGATGTTGACCTCGTTGATCCTGACCAAAACATTTTCTCCTTTTATTTTGGTGATGAGTCCCGGAAGCGCATGATCTTCCAGTGTCACCCAGTCGCCTGTCTTTAATGAGGTGGTTTTTAAAGTATCTTTTTTCCTTTCCGGCCTTTGCTTGATTATTTCTTTATGTAATGCAGCCTTTTTTTGCTCCAGTTTTTGCCTGACTTTCCTGGTTTTCTCTTTATCTGCTTCGGTTTCTTTTATCTCTTTAATAGTATGTTCTATTAGCCGGTTCGAATCCCTGATGATATCTTCCGCTTCCATAAATGCCTTTTGCATGATCTCCTTACGCGACCTTTCCAGCTCTTCCAACTGCTTTTTATATTTCCCGGTCAGCTCAATCAGGAACTCATCGGCCACTTCGAACTCTTTTTGCTGTTTATCGAGATGTTCCCTTTCGATTTCTAATTGCTGAAGCTGTTTCTCAAAATCCAGGTGGGTTTTCCCGGTTTTCTTTGCAGCTGTATCTAAAATATTTTCCGGAAATCCTATCTTCCGGGCAATCTCAAAGGTGAAGGAGCTTCCGGGCTGACCTGTTTTGAGCTTGAACAGCGGCTGCATCTTTTCAGTGTCAAAGAGCATGGCCCCATTCTGAATGGTATCATATTTATCGGCCAGCAGCTTCAGGTTGGAATAATGCGTGGTGATTATGCCCTGTGCTTTGGTTTGCGTGAGGCCCTCCAGGATGGCTTCCGCGATGGCCCCGCCTAATTGCGGGTCTGTGCCGGCCCCGAATTCATCTATCAGGAACAAGGTGCCGTCATGGGCATGATCCAGGAAGTACTTTATGTTAATAAGGTGGGAGCTGTAAGTGCTCAGGTCATTGTCGATAGACTGTTCATCACCGATCTCGATACAGAATTGACTGAATATCCCGCTTACGGAGTTCTTTCCCACGGGTATCAGCAAGCCCGATTGCAGCATGTACTGGAGCAGGCCAACGGTCTTCAGACAGACCGATTTGCCTCCGGCATTGGGACCGGAGATGATTAGTATCCTTTGCTCCGGGGTGAGGCTGATGTCCAGCGAAACCACCTTCTTGCCGCGGGCCTGGTGGTTCAGGTAAAGCAGCGGATGAACGGCTTTGTTCCAGTGGATGCCGGGCTTGTTTTCGAGGCTTGGTTTTTCGCCATTGATCCTTAAAGCAAACCTTGCTTTTGCCCTGATGAAATCCATCAGGGACAGGAATTCGTATGCCTGTATCAACGAGTCTATGGAAGGCCGTAGCTGGTCGGTGAATTCGGTCAGTATCCTTATGATCTCCCTTCTTTCGGCGTTTTCCAGCTCCCGTATTTCATTGTTTATCTCAAAATTCTCGGCAGGCTCGATAAAAACGGTATTCCCCGATGCCGACTCGTCATGGATAAAGCCGCTCATCTTCCGTTTGCTGGCCGCCTGCACCGGTATGACCAAACGACCCTGCCGTATGGTGATGTTGGCATCCCCGGCTGTCCATCCCGAGCTTTTTGCGAGGGCCAGGAGCTGCCCTATCATCTTCTCGTTCCGGGTGGCTTTCCTGACTATATCTTTCCTGATCCCGGCCAGTTTTGGAGAGGCGGAATTACGGATATTGGCTTTTTGGTCTATGATCCTGTCTATGCTTTTTAAAATGGATGGATCGATATGAATAATGCCTGCCAGTTCCGACAAGCGGGGGTAGGGGCACTCCGGGTCCTTAAAAAAGGTGACACAGGCAGTGATGGTGACGAGGGATATGCTGAGGTCGAACAAGTCTTCGGTATCCATGAAAGTTCCGGGCAGCCGGACCCTCAGCAGTTCCGGTACCATGTCTATATAATCCTGGTCAGGAAAGGACCGGTCGGAGGCCAGTATCTCCCTGAACTCCTCCGTCTGGTCCAGGCGCTTCTGCACAGTGATGAGCTTGCTGCTGCACTGAATATCTTCAACCCTTTTCCGGCCAGGTTCGGAGAGGCACTCCTTTTTAAGCAGCTCTTTTACGATGCTGAATTCAACTTTATCCTCAAAATTACCCGGAAATACCACTTTTCTTTTTTTGCAAAGGTACGATTAACTGCGGTTTCGTTTTGCCCTAAAAACAAGAAAAGCCATGATAGCGAGCATGGCCGGGATCAGTAACAGTGCATAAATAATTGATGAAGAGGGCTCTTTTAACACGATTGGTTTTGCGTTGCCTATGAGAACATAACCGGCCCAGAAATATGGATGGGCTTTGCTGCGTTCGGCTTTGCTCAGGTGGTCAAGTTTGGCTTGTCGTAATGCTTCATCCTTATCATATCCTCTTGACAGGTATTTATAGAAGCGATTGATCAGTTTGGCGCTTGTTCGGTCATCCACCTTCCAGAGAGTAGCCAATACACTGGGTATGCCTGCATAAAAAAATGCCCTGGCCAGGTTCATCATTCCTTCGCCCTTTTCAAGCTTTCCGGTACCTGTTTTACATGAGCTTAACACAGCAAGTTTGCCATTCAGGTCAAGATTATAAATTTCATAAGTATTCAAAAGACCGTCGTCAAGACTGTCAACACCCGGTTCAAATACCATTTTGGAATACATTGGATCCTGATCATTGATCCGGGCATGCATGGCAAAATGAATGATATCATAGTCATAAGCCTGATCCTTGAAGGTTGATTCCATCGCCTTTTCATTAATATAAACAGCTCCATCGAAGTATCCGGAAATGGAGCGGGCTTCTTCAATGGCGCCGGGAAGGTGATCCGGCCTTATCATATAAGGTTTGCCAAATATGGTATCCGGCGTGACATCACTGCGGTAACCCGGAGCAAAAGCAATAAGTGATATGTTTTCCAAAGGCGCAACTTCATGATCCTCACTAAAAAGTATTGTTGCTGATGGAGCATAGCTGATAGTATACTTATAAATAAGGTATGACAGGTTCCGGTATTCCTTGATCTTTTTTGTTCGATTACTTGTAAGAAGCGCTTCGAATGGCAGGTACGATAATTCACCGCCCGGGATGATTATTAGCCTGTGGCTGCTGATAAAATGTTCGATAGGTCGAAATAATGTAATATATAAATTGTATGATGCATTCAGCCAGGCATAATAATCATCCTCTTCAAATAGGGGTATGTTGTATGGATTGTTCTTGCTTTTAACCACGGTATTAATGTCTGTTATTATTGAACTGTCACGCCTGATGGTATGGATGTGGAAAGTGTCTTTTGTAATGACAAAAGAGAAGATCAATGTATCTGTAAGAACATATTCGATGAGGGTTTCATCTTCCAGCAAGTTATTCTGAACTTGTTCCTTACTAATTCCGGATGTTTCGTATTTTAGTTGATAATATGCAGGGTAATGTTCTTCCATGTAAGTGATCAGGCTGTCATGCTGTAGCTTCAGATCAAAGAGTTTATCCCTCCACAACCTGACCTTTTTTTTATCCGGGGCTTTTTTCTGGCCTTCATCCTTGAGCAGGCTGTTGTACGCATTTATTTCGATTTTGAGGTCTTTTTCATGTTCCAGGAACTCGCCGGGGATGTTACCATTGATCCTGGCGCCGGCATCCCGGAGAACGCTCAGGAGAACCGCCGATTTTCCTTTCTCGGCATATTCGAATGATTCGGATAAGAGGGCGGGATCGTTGGTCAGTGCATATAATTCATCCAGTAATATGATGATATTGTCATACACTTTGTAAACGGCATTTGTAAGATATAATTTACTTCCTTCCGCTACATATTCGAACCTTATTTTATCGATCAGTTGAGTTGCCAGCTTATAGGTCTGAAGACTTAGTTTAAGGTCTTCTATATTATGAGTCTCATAAAAGTAATATTGCAGCAAAGCATCGGCTTTATGTATGATATAACGTAAAATATAAGGATCAGGATCAAGGTCCCTGATGCCGGGATTTTTGCTGATTGAAAGATCATCAAAAACAGTGACTGCAGATACCAGGCTTTGCTGATACCAGGCCAGTGCCGTATCATACATCTTCTTGCCAATGTAGTAGTCCCCGGTAAAAGTCATGACATCAGCCACATCCCGGTTCTTCTCTCCAAAGATCTTTATTAGGATATCCAGGGCCTTTTGATAATACTGCAGGCCGGAATCATCATTTAAGACGGTAATTACAAAGTCTCCAAAATAGCGGTAAGATAATGCCAGGTCAATACTTTCATTTCCAAAAAAGCGGATCGATCCCGCAATGGATAATTTATAATAATGATCTGCCTTATCGTATTCCCCGAGTTTTACATATACATTGGCGAGGTTCCTGTATGTCTTAATAATGGCGGGCTTCGTCTTGTTATCGGCACTCTCAAGATAATGTTTGATAGCATCATCATATAAACCCATCTTTTCATATATAAGGCCTATGTTCATGGCCAGGCTCAGGATATCTTTCCGGTTTGCATAATAATCCTGCTCATAAATGGATCTGGCCTTGAAATAATAGATTAAAGCATTTTCATTGTCCCCCATGACAAGAAAACAATTTCCCTGTTGAATATATACCAATGCAAGATTGTAATGATCCTTGTCAAAATGCTTCAGGTATATTTCTTCTGATATTTTAAAATATTCGTAAGCCTTGTCAGATTTTGAAGTTTGAAAATAAAAACCACCAAGGTTATTATATGAATTGGCAAGGGAAAGATCGTCTTTTGACAGAACAATATGATTTATTTCCAAAGATTTTTTGAGATATACCTCAGCCTCACTATATAGGCCGGTCGTATTATAAATCAAGCCAATATTTTGATAATAAGATGCACTTTCTTTATTATTCTGATTGTGTTTTAATAAAGCGAGGTGAAGCGCCTGCTGGTAGCAAATAAGGGCTGAATCATAATTATAAGTGAACCAATAGTAATTCCCAAGTTTATTACAGGCGTACGCTAATAATGTATCCTGCAGTCCGGTAATGCCTTCCCTGATTGTGATCGATTGGTTCAGGTTATCTTTTGCCTTCGGGTATTTACCGGAAGATAATGCGATTGCCCCGGATACCTGGTAAATATCAGCAAAAACAAGATCACCCGGTGCAGCGTATTGGGTTGCTTTCTCATGAGCCAGTTCGATGTAAATCCAGGCGCTGTCTAATTGCCGGATGATCCTGTATGTTTCGGCTAATTGCACAATACTTTGTAGGTACCGGTCCCGGCTATTTTTGTGATCATAGTGCTCAATTGCTTTCTTAAAGTAAAAGACCGTACTGTCATAATTGGCATGCTCTATGAAATATAATGCCCTGTCATATGGGTCTTTATTTCCCGGGGCTGCTGTTGGCTCTTGTGAATAAGTAATTGTGCAGGAAATAAGTATCATTATTATTATTGCAGCAGGAAAGATATGAAGATAAAGATTTGAAAATAATTTTCTCATCATGAAGCCGGGTTTGGGGATGGTTTTTATATCCCCTCTTTTCAGACTGTAATAATAATAAAAAAAAGAGTGCCAAAAGCACTCTTTCTTAACAACATTTGAATTTTGAATTCCGCTTATCTGACCTTTATCATGGAACCGGTCTTGACTGAACCGGGTTTTCCCTGAATAAGCATCTTATAAATATAATATCCCGGCAACAAGTCTTCGGTGTAAATGTTTGACTTGTGGGGCCCCGCCTGCTTAAATCCATTATAAGCAAGCTTCACCAACTGCCCCGATGTATTATATATCTCTATTGAAAAATTTCCTGCTTCGGTTAATTCATAATCGAAAGTTATCTCGTTGATAAAAGGATTCGGGTAAACCTTTCCATCAATAATTTCTTCTGACTGATCCTGAACCGGACCGGTGATAAGTATCTTCGGGACCTTAATCGTAATATTCTCCAGCAATTGCCCGTTTTCATCAATAAAGTGGCTGGTTTGCTCCGGCTGGATACTTAACTCATAAGCCGGGGCCCTGTCCCCATTAAATAGGGCATTTATCGTAAGAAGTGTTTCTCCGCTTCTAACACTCCGTGAGTTCATCGTTTGATCAAGCCATGTGATATATAATTTATTACCGGCTATGTTGTAGTTCAGATCATCAAACTGACTTTCAATGTTAATGACTTCTATTTCCTCTGGTATATTGAGTTCCAGATGAAATCCATTTGTTTTCAGTGCATCTTTAGCTTTGATCTCAAGATTGAATTTTCTGTTTATCTCAGACATCAGGGTTTCTGAATCATCAGAAATATTTATAAAAAGATTTTTATCTGGAACATAAGTTCCATTCACATCTCCTGAACTGCTTCCACCTATACCAGTTCCATCCCTGGATCCATTCACTGTCACTGCTACGTCTTCAAATACCCAGTCTCCGACCGGAAAGGGATTTCCGTAAGTAAAATAACCGATCACTATGGTAAAATAGTCATCCCATGTTACCGATCCGTCACCATCAACATCGGCGGCCAGTTCCTGGATTGGATCAAATGGATATAAACCCATTAAATGCAGCAAAATAGAAAATGCATCATTCAGGTCTACCAGGTTAGGAGGAATTGTAGTTGAACAGCTTAAAATATAATCTCCCGGGGTGATCTGGTTAAACACAAAGTGTCCGGTAGGGTTGGTAATGGTAGAGTCGACAATATTTCCATTTACATCATTCAGATATACATTCACATCTGCAATGGGTGATTCCCCATGATATAAAACATTGCCCTGAACGACAGATTGTTGAGCAATCATAACATTGCTAATGAAAAGAAATCCTGTCGCTAATAGTAAGATTTTGTTGTAAACTTTTCTCATGATTCTGATCTTAAAGCGGTTATTCAAAAAACTAATGGCAGTTGTTGTGCCCAAATGTTGTATATACCTTGTATTATAAGTGTTAATCGGAAAAAATAAAAAAGGTAATACGAAAATTTGGTTTTTTTTCACTTGTTTTACGCAATAATCAGACACAAGTTCGACAAAACTTATCATATAATAACAACAAAGATACAAATAATAAAAAGAGTAATTAAATTTGCAGTTGAAATAATTAAGAAGTTTTTCACATTAATTGTAATTGTGAGTAACATTTTAACTTATTTTGTATTACCTTTTTTTAATTATTGGATAAACAAATGACTCGATGATCCACTACACTGATGAAGCGATAGTAGAGGGAATAAAAGTCCGGGATAATACTATAATAAAGTACATTTACGGTGAATATTTTCCTACTATCAAGTTTTTGGTAACCACTAATTCAGGCACTGAAAGTGATGCAGAAGATGTTTTCCAGGATGCCCTGCTGATTATTTATAAGAAAGTGGTGGAAACAGGGCTGATACTGACCAGTTCTTTTAAAACGTTTTTATATTCCATTTGCAGGAATTTATGGTTGCAACGGCTGGACAAGAAGGCTTTCAGCAGTGACTTTCTGTACATTGAAAACCTGAATAATTTACAGGAAACATTAAGTTCTGAAAAAGCCAGGGAAGAAGGTGAAAAATATAAGCTTTTTCAATTGCACTTCTTAACGCTGAGTGAGGATTGTCAGAAAATTTTGAGATTGTTTTTGGAAAAAAGAGCGCTGAAGGACATTGCCAAGATCATGGGCTTTAAAAGTGAAAAGTATGCGAAGACCCGTAAATTCATGTGCAAGGAAAAGCTTAAGGAAAAAATAATGAATGACTCAAAATGCAAAAAGTATATTTTTAACAATAAATAACAATGCAATGTATACTGAAATAATCGACCGATACAGGAATAGTGATCTCGATGATGCAGGAATGCTGGCTTTTCAGGAAGAGCTAAAAGTAAACCGCGAACTGGCAAGAGAATTCCAATTGGAGCAAGATATTGATGATGCTTTAAAGGATGCTGAAACCATTGATTTCTTATCTAAAGTAATTAATGCGCAAAAGGAATATAAGCGGTTACACAAAGGCCTGGGTGTTATTATACAGACGGGAAGAAAGTATTGGTATGCAGCCGCATCAATACTTGTGTTGATACTGGTTACAGGAAGTATCCTTTTATTAGGGCCTTCCCAGTATTCCAACGAAAAACTCTTTAAGATGTACTATCAATCAGGAGAGTCGGTTGGAATTGCCAGATCAGGTAATGGGCTGGTGGTGGAAGCCGTAATAATGTACCATGAAAAAGATTATAGAAATGCCTGTCAGCTGTTCACCGACATTCTAATAGAAGATCCTGACAATGTTGCCATACAATATTACTGCGGAATTTCAAATATCGAAATCAAAAATTATGATGAAGCGATCACACTATTTAGTAACATTATTTCAGAAAACAATAACTTATATATTGAGTATGCACAATGGTATCTTGGTTTGACTTATCTAATTGATGGAGAAACAAATAAGGCAAAAGAGATTTTCAATGAAATTGCCACGGAAGAGGGTCATTATTATCAGGATGAATCGAAAAGCATCCTTGAAAAAATCAATAAACAAAACAAAAAGAAAAATATTTTAAATAAAATGCTATTTTTCGTATTACCTTTTTAGGTTTTTCGGATAAACTATAGATTGAAGAAATAATTAATTTGTTTTTTCATGATTTTGGGTTTAAAGTAAAGGGTGCCGCCAGGCACTCTTTATTTTTTTTTGCCCACCCGGACATTCTTATCACCAATCTATACTATTACCTCTCCTGAGTATTTTTTTTAAAAATATTTGAAATTAGCTTGCTGCTGTTATAGAATTATTACATTCGCTTGCCAAATGTTATAATGTTTATAATATGAAACAACCTCCGGGCAGGAACTTAAGGAATATACCTGCCTTCATTATTGTTACAGGCCTGTTTTTTTTGTGGGGCTTTTTTACGGTGATGAATGATGTGCTGATACCCCATTTGAAAGAAATATTTGTACTGAGCCACTTTGAAGCTATGATGGTGCAATTTTCTTTTTTTGGGGCTTACTTTGTGGGTTCAGTGTTTTATTTCCTGATCTCTGCCAGGTTTGGAGATCCGGTTAACAAGATCGGATACAAGAATGGTATGATCCTGGGCCTCCTGCTGGCCGCCCTGGGAAGCGCCCTGTTCTTCCCGGCTACCATAATAAATCAATACTGGCTATATTTGATGGCTTTGTTTATTGTCGGGCTGGGTTTTGTGCTGTTACAGATCACCGCCAATCCCTATGTGGCGATCCTGGGCAATGAAAGGACGGCTTCCAGCCGGTTGAATTTATCGCAGGGGTTTAATTCTTTTGGTACTACTATTGGCCCCCTGATCGGGGGGGTCCTGATCTTTAAATATTTTGCCGGTTCAGACGCGGTGAAAATCCCCTATCTCGTTTTTTCAGGAATATTCTTATTGCTTGCCCTATTATTAAAGGTATACAGGTTTCCGAAATTTACAAACCCCGGGACCATAGAAAGAGGAACCGGAGCGCTGAAATACCGCCATCTTGTATTGGGTTTTATTGCCATCTTTACCTATGTTGGGGCTGAGGTAAGTATTGGCAGCATAATGATCAGCTTCCTGGAACTGGATAATATTGCCGGCTTTTCTAAAAATGAGGCGAGTGATTATGTTTCTATTTATTGGGGCGGGCTTATGATAGGACGCTTTGCAGGGGCCATTTCGTTGAGCGGGATGAAAAATACCAAAAAGAAGTATGGATTGATGCTGGTAAGCGTCATAATAACTTTTATTATCATCTATGTTGCCGTTTATTTGAAAAGCGGTATGCCTTTTTATAACATCCTCCCTTTTCTGCTGTTGATATTTATTAATTTTCTGGCCTTTATTATCGGGAGATCCGTTCCGAACCGAACATTAATGATTTTTGCCTTTGTAGCTTTAGCGCTTTTGGTTGTTGGCATTATTTTCGATGGAAAGATAGCCCTTTGGGCAATTGTCGGTATCGGGTTGTTCAACTCGATAATGTGGTCAAATATATTCACCTTGGCGATCAGGGGCCTCGGAAAACATACAAGTCAGGGTTCCTCATTACTGGTAATGATGATACTTGGTGGCGCCCTGTTGCCACTTTTGCAAGGAAATTTTGCAGATCATTTCGGCGTTCACTTATCTTTTATGATACCCGTGGCTTGTTATCTGTATATCGCCTATTATGGCTGGAAAGGCTATAAACAATTGAATCTGCCGGTCAAATGACTGAACATAAAAAATATCACCATGCTTAACAGGAGAAATTTTATTTCATTATCTTTTCTGACAGCTTTTAGTACTATTCTCAAGTCTTCTTTTTCAGGAGCATTGTTAAAGGCTGATGAGAAGCCGCCCGGAGATACGGAACATGGATTTCCAATGGTAATTTCCACATGGAAACACGGGATAGCTGCCAACGAAGCAGCCTGGCAGGTGCTGGTACAAGGAGGGCAGTCACTGGATGCTGTTGAGCAAGGAGTACGGGTAACAGAAGCAGATCCTGATAACAGCAGTGTTGGAGTAGGTGGTTTCCCCGACAGGGATGGTGATGTTACACTGGATGCCTGCATCATGGATCCAAAAGGTAAGGCCGGGTCGGTTACTTTTTTGCAACATATTGTGCATCCTGTTTCTGTAGCCCGCCTGGTGATGGAGAAAACCCCCCATGTGATGCTGTCTGGCGAGGGTGCACTGGAGTTTGCACTGCAAAATGGCTTCAGAAAAGAAGACCTGCTAACGGATAAAGCCCGGAAAGCATGGGAAGAATGGAAGGAGAAAAGCCATTATAAGCCGGTGATCAATGTTGAGAATCATGATACTATCGGAATGCTGGCAATCGATAAAAATGGAGATATTTCCGGGGCATGTACTACCAGTGGCCTGGCATTCAAGATGCATGGCAGGGTAGGGGATTCGCCTATAATAGGAGCAGGCCTGTTTGTGGACAATGAAGTCGGAGGCGCTGTAGCAACAGGCCTTGGCGAACTGGTTATGAAAACACTCGGATCTTTTCTGGTGGTAGAGTTCATGAGAAGCGGATATTCTCCCCGGGAGGCATGCAGGCTTGCGGTTGATAGGATTGCTGATAAATTGCCGGAATATGACCGGAACCAGGTAGGATATCTGGCGGTTAATAAAGCTGGGGAGACGGGTGCATTCGCTATCCATAAAGGCTTTAATTATGCCCTGAAGAGAGAGGATGTTAATGCTTTGTTGGATTCCGGCGCTTTGCTATAAACCGGAATGATGGAATAATGAATTGAATAACAATAGGTTCTTAATTCGCAAAACTAACCAACATGTTGTCTGTTTTTGTGTTGCAGGTTGCGAGTTGCAGGTTCTCAACTTGCAACCAGTAACCTGCAACCTGTAACATGCAACAGTTCATTAATTTCTACCAAAGGTGATTTTAATTCGATACTTGTTTTGAAATAATATAGAAGCTAATTTATAAATGTCTTTATCAATGCGAAAATCTTTCTTTATCTTATTGGTTTTCCTGCTCATCCTGGGGTGTCAGCAGAAGCAGGAGACTGGTCTTGCCGGACCGGTTGATCCCTTCATCGGTACGGGCGGTCACGGACATACATATCCGGGATCAACGGTTCCTTTCGGAATGATGCAATTAAGCCCCGATACCAGGAAAGATAGCTGGGATGGTTGTTCAGGGTATCATTATTCTGATAACACTATCATGGGATTTTCCCACACTCACCTGAGTGGAACGGGAATTGGAGATTATGGTGATATCAGGTTAATGCCTGTGACCGGAGTGGTAAAATGGATGCCCGGAACGGAAGAAAATCCGGAATCCGGTTACAGATCCCGTTTTTCTCATGAAAATGAGACAGCCGTACCGGGATATTATAAAGTACATCTGGATGACTATAATATTGAGGTGGAACTGACAACAACAAAAAGAGCCGGGTTTCACCGCTACACTTTCCCCGGATCTGATGAATCCTCTATTATAATTGATTTAACTGAAGGAGTAACCAGCGACAGGATAACAGAACTGGAACTGGCATTTTTAAGCGATCATGAGATTGCAGGCCTGCGGCGGACATCGGGCTGGGCAGCCGATCAATATGTTTATTTCTATGCCATATTCTCAAAGCCCTTTTTATCGAAATCCATCCTTAAAGATGGTGATTTGTATACAGACAGTAATGCTGCCAGGGGAGATGACCTGAAGGCATATGTTCAGTTCAGGACCGGGGATGATGAGCAGATCCTGGTGAAAGTGGGCATCTCGGCTGTTAGTGCGGAAGGCGCCAGGAAAAACCTGGAATCAGAAATAAAAGGCTGGAACTTTGACAGGGTGAAAGATCAGGCTATGAAAACCTGGAAGGATGAGTTGGCTAAAATAATTATTGAGGGAGGGACAAATGCACAGAGAACAACATTTTATACGGCTTTGTATCATTCATTTCTGGCGCCCAACCTGTTTTCTGATGTAGATGGTTCTTACCGCGGGCATGACGGACAGATCCATCGTATTGCCGGATTCGATATATACACTGTTTTTTCACTTTGGGATACTTACCGTGCCGAACACCCTCTGTTTACTGTTATTCAACCCGAACTCACCAATGACCTGATCAAAACCATGATCGATATTTATGAGAAAGGCGGATTGCTTCCCGTATGGGAACTGGCAGGTAATGAAACCAACTGTATGATCGGATACCATTCCATTCCTGTGATTGTGGATGCTTATGTGAAAGGATACCGTGATTTTGATATTGAGAAAGCATATGAGGCCATGCTAACGAGTGCCGCACAGGATCATTTTGGGTTGAAGTCATATCGCAGCTTTGGTTATATTCCGGCAGAAGATGAAGGGTCCTCGGTGTCGAGAACACTCGAATATGCCTACGACGACTGGTGTATAGCACAGATCGCAAAAGAATTAGGCAAAACAGATGATTATATGAATTTTATCCAAAGAGCTCAAAGCTATAAGAACCTGTTTGACCCCGAAACAAAATTCCTCAGAGGTAAGAGAAATGGGATGTTTGTAAGTCCGTTCGATCCGGCTGAGGTTAATTTCATGCTTACCGAAGCAAATACCTGGCAATATACTTTTTATGTCCCGCAGGATATTTCCGGCTTCATTGAACTTATGGGGGGGGATGAAGATTTTTTGCTGAAACTTGATGAAATGTTTACAGGCGGTAGCATATTATCAGGAAGAAATCAATCGGATATTACCGGGATGATTGGCCAATATGCGCATGGTAACGAGCCCAGCCATCACATGGCTTATCTGTACAGCTATGCAGGACAGGCCTATAAAACACAAAAAGCTGTCCGCCGGATCATGGATGATCTTTACTCTGACAAAAATGACGGACTTTGTGGGAACGAAGATTGCGGACAGATGTCAGCATGGTATGTTTTAAGCGCTATCGGATTTTACCCGGTAACCCCTGGCCAGGATATTTATGCTTTTGGAAGCCCCTTGTTTGACAAGGCCAGCATCAAGCTCGACAATGGTAAAAGTTTTATCATAAAAACGATAAATAACAGCACCTCAAATGTATATATTCAAAAAGCATACCTGAATGGAGCCGAATACACCAGGTCTTATATCAGGCATTCCGATATTATGCAGGGTGGTGAGCTGGTTTTTGAGATGGGCCCTCTGCCGGCAAAAGATTTTGGGGCAGCGCCGCAAGACCGCCCTGTCTCAGTGATTAGCGACCACCTGATAACACCGGTTCCTTATTTTATGGCGCCTTCAGGCACATTCTCAAAAAAAATGGATGTGGCATTAGGCCATATCTATGAGGATGCTGAAATTTACTATACAACCAGTGGGCAAGAGGCCGGCAGGTATTCAATGCCATATTCGGATGCCATTACGCTGAAGAAAACCATTAGGATGTCTGCAAAAGCCTATGCAGCAGGATATATGCCAAGTGAACAGGCCAAAGCCACATTCTATAAGATCAATCATGATTTTACCATTGAGATCAGGCACCCCTATAGTTCGCAATACACTGCCGGGGGTGATATTGCACTCATTGACAGCCAGAGGGGCGGTAAAAACTTCCAAACCGGAGCCTGGCAGGGATATGAAGGTGTTGACCTGGATGTGATAATAGATCTGGGCAAAAGGAAAAAGATCAACAAGATCTCCGTTACTTTCCTGGAAGATCAGAATTCCTGGATCTTTTTACCTGCCGAAGTGACTTTTGGAGTTTCCCGGAAACCCTATGATTTCAGGACGGTTGCCATGATGGAAAGGGATCTGCCTGAAAAAACGGATCAACCGGTTATTAAGGAGTTTAGCAAAAATAACATTGAAACTTTCGGCAGGTATATTAAGGTGAAGGCGAAAAATATTGGCATCTGTCCTGAATGGCATAAAGGTGCAGGTGGTAAGGCCTGGATCTTCGTTGATGAGGTAGTGGTTGAATGAAATCTGAAATCATCCAGCGTCTCATAACTCCTGGAGTTCATCCACTCTTCAATCTCATTCAGCATTTTGGAGATTTGTTTCGGGCCGTGCTTATAGATAGTACTTACCACCTGAACGCTGGTGGCGCCGGCCAGTATCATTTTAATGACATCGTATCATGTAAAAATAGATAAACATAGTTTAATACACAAGCCAAAACAATTTAATTTAAAATGAATATAAATAAGCATGATGTAAGGTCGATTTTGAAGCAAATTAAATGCAAATAGATATTATTTATTAATTTCGTGCAGTTTTTTATGAAACTGCTCAAGAATGATGATAAAGTATTAAAAATTAATGAATTATGAGTAAGAAAAAGTTTATTACCTGCGATGGGAATTATGCTGCTGCACATGTGGCTTATATATTCAGTGAAGTGGCTGCGATATACCCGATCACGCCTTCTTCAACGATGGCTGAATATGTTGATGAATGGGCTGCACATGGCAGAAAAAATATATTTGGAGAGCCTGTCAAAGTTATTGAAATGCAGTCTGAAGCCGGAGCTGCAGGCACTCTTCACGGATCGCTCCAGGCCGGATCTTTGACAACTACCTTTACCGCTTCCCAGGGACTGTTATTGATGATACCAAACATGTACAAGATATCCGGCGAGCTGTTGCCCGGTGTCTTTCATGTGAGTGCACGGAGTCTTGCGGCACAGGCACTTTCCATTTTTGGAGACCATAGTGATGTGATGAGCGTCCGCCATACAGGTTGGGCCTTGCTCGCAACAGGAAGTGTCCAGGAGATCATGGACATTGCCGGGATAACTCACATGGTCTCGGTCAGGACAAGAATTCCTTTTATACATTTCTTCGATGGTTTCAGGACCTCACATGAGATACAGAAAGTTGAGTATTTCGATAATGAGGATATGGCCGGATTATATGATATGGAAGCCATTCAGGCTTTCCGTGACCGGGCATTGAACCCGGAGCACCCCGTCACACGGGGAACTGCCCAGAATCCTGATATCTATTTCCAATCCAGGGAAGCAGCCAACCTTTTCTACGATCCTATTCCTGATATGGTTGAAGAGTATATGCAGGAGATCACCAGGCTGACTGGCCGTGAATATCACCCTTTTACTTATTATGGGGCAAAAGATGCTGAATTTCTTGTTGTGGCAATGGGTTCTGTAACGGAGACTATCAAGGAGGTTGTGGATCATCTGATGCGGAAAGGTGAAAAAGTAGGGATGATAAATGTTCATCTTTACAGGCCGTTTTCAGAAAAATACTTTATGAGGGCGATGCCTGAAACCGTAAAAAGAATTACCGTGCTTGACCGTACTAAGGAGCCGGGTGCAAATGGCGAACCCATGTTGCTGGATGTGAAAGACCTCTTCTACGGAAAAGAGCATGCCCCTCTTGTTGTTGGGGGACGCTACGGACTGAGTTCCAAGGATACTACTCCTGCCATGATGATCTCTGTGTTTGAAAACCTGCAGAGAAATGAGCCCAAGGACAGATTTACCGTGGGTATTTTAGATGATGTATCCTACCTTTCCCTGCCTCTGCTTCCTGATGTCAGCGTTGTACCTGCAGGAACTTTTGAGGGCAAGTTTTACGGACTTGGTTCAGACGGAACCGTAGGCGCAAACAAGAATTCTATCAAAATTATCGGTGACAACACAGATAAATATTGCCAGGCATATTTTGCATATGACTCTAAAAAATCGGGAGGCATCACAACTTCACATCTCAGGTTTGGAGATAGCCCGATACGTGCACCCTACCTGGTTGGATCCCCTGATTTTGTGGCCTGTCATGTGCCTGCATACTTAGGTATGTATGATATGCTTAAAGGCCTGAAAAAGGGGGGTACTTTTCTGTTGAACAGCATCTGGGATACGGAAGAGACCAAAAAGCGCCTGCCTGTATCCATGCAGAAATACATGGCTGAGAATGATATCCAATTCTATATAATCAATGCTACGAGATTTGCTTCGGATATAGGCCTGGGATCAAGGACCAATACCATTATGCAATCGGCATTTTTCAAGATTTCAAATGTGATCCCTTATGATCTGGCAGTAGAATTAATGAAGAAGATGATCCTGAAGACTTTCGGTAACAAGGGAGAGGATATTGTAAACATGAATTACGCTGCAGTTGACCTCGGAGGAAATGTGGACAAGGTCGATATTCCTGCAGCATGGAAAAAACTTGACGGAATAGACCCGGAGATCAAGCTTGATGCACCGCAGTTTGTAAAGGAAATTGCATACCCGATCAACCACATGAAAGGTGATGATCTGCCTGTGAGCGCTTTTGTAGGAAGAGAAGACGGAACTTTCCCTGCGGGCACAACAGCCTATGAAAAACGTGGTATTGCGATCGATGTGCCAGAATGGCAATCAGAAAACTGTATCCAGTGCAACCAATGTGCTTATGTATGTCCTCATGCTGCCATAAGGCCCTTCCTGATGACAGAGGAGGAACTTATAAATGCCCCTGAAAATACGAAAACACAGAAGACCAAAGGAAAATTCGCGGGGTATGACTTCAGGATACAGGTCAGCGTGCTGGATTGTACAGGTTGTGGTAACTGCGCTGATGTTTGCCCTTCCAAAGAGAAATCGCTGGTTATGAAGCCGCTTGGCACACAGATGGACGAAGTTGAAAGATGGGATTATTTTGCCAAAAATGTATCCTATAAAGATAAGATCGTTTCCAAAGAGCAGTCTGTCAAGAACAGTCAGTTCGCACAGCCTTTATTTGAATTCCATGGCGCCTGTGCCGGTTGTGGTGAAACACCATACATAAAGACCATCACACAATTATTTGGGGAACGGATGCTCATATCAAATGCAACAGGATGTTCTTCCATTTATGGCGGCTCTGCCCCCTCTACCCCTTATTGTACCAATAATGAAAGCGGGCATGGCCCCGCCTGGGCAAATTCACTATTTGAAGATAATGCAGAATACGGATACGGGTTTGCCGTAGGTATCCAAAATCTCAGAGAGAGGAT
>DAOWEV010000205.1 GCA_030638325.1 Bacteroidales bacterium | reverse complement strand
GGACTTGAGTTTTTGTCGATTGATCTGAACCAGAATGGATCGATTGAGCCGAGGGAAGCCGTATGCGATAATATCCAGGATTTTCAACAGGAGTTGTGCCGCACCTCATATCCTAATATCCTGTGCCGGAATCTCTATATCGTGGCCAATGAAAAGCCGGTTAAGCCGGCAACCATTGAATTTATTAAATGGATACTGACAGAAGGACAGCATATTGCAACAGACTTAGGATATTCAAAAGTATCGTCAGGTATGCTCAAATATGATCTTTACAAGCTTGGGGATCAGTAGATATTCATATTTTTTTCAATTTTTTTTCAATTTTTTTCTCATCCTTAACTTTCTGTTTATCAGGAGATACAGTACCTTGTGTTAACAACTAATGAAAAATAATTAGTACTAAGTATTGCATAGTACTAATTTTTGTATTATATTTGCCGCATGAACTTAGAAAAGACAAATGCACAGATGAGAAAAGGGGTACTGGAATTATGTATCCTGGCCATCACCTCCAAAGGAGATGCATATGCATCCGACATCCTTGGAAATCTTAAAGAGGCCAAACTGATAGTGGTTGAAGGAACCCTCTATCCCCTGCTGATGAGGCTTAAAAACGAAGGCTTGTTAACCTACCGCTGGGAGGAATCAAAGTCCGGGCCACCCCGAAAGTATTATAAAACCACAGAGCTTGGAAATAAGCTGCTGGACCAACTTAAGATCAACTGGAGTGGTCTTGTGAGTGCGGTTGATAACCTGGTGAAATGAGAGCTTCAGGCTATGAGAAAATTACAACTTATAACTTACAACAAACAGTATTAAAATAAAAATCATAATTTTATATCATAAAGAATATAACCCATGAAAAAGACTTTCACAATTAACATCAGCGGAATCATTTTTCACATTGATGAAGATGCCTACGATAAACTGCACAGATACCTGGAAAGCATTAAGTCACATTTCAAGAAGTCTGAAGGCAAAGATGAGATCATTGCTGATATTGAAAGCCGGATTGCAGAGATCTTGCAGGAACGGATGTCAGATACCAAACAGGTGGTAAATATTAAAGATGTTGACCATGTCACCGGGATGATGGGGCAACCCAGTGATTTTGCCGAAGAAGATGAGCCGGTGCATGAAGACCAAGAAAGTAAAGAACGTACCTATTACTCCCGCACTACTAAAAGGCTTTACAGGGATCCGGAAAACAAAATGATCGGTGGCGTATGCGGCGGACTGGGAGCCTATTTCAATACTGATCCCTTATGGTTCAGACTGGTGTTCGTGGCTCTGATTATCTTTTCCGGGATCGGCTTGCTGATCTATATCATCCTCTGGGTGGTTGTCCCGGAAGCTTTTACTACCGCCGAAAGGCTTGAAATGCGCGGGGAACCTGTGAACGTCTCAAATATTGAAAAATCAATCCGGGAGGAGTTTGACCGCTTCAAAGATAAACTCCAGGATCTTTCAGATGAGGCGAAGAAAACCTTTAAAAAAAAAAGTAGCGACATAAGAAGAAACTCTGATCCTGTAGCCAACACCCTGAAAAGCATACTGAAACTCATTTTCAGGATCATTGTCATCTTCATTGGTATTTTCCTTACAATCATTAGTGTTGTACTTATCATAAGCATTCTTTTAAGCCTTTTGAGTTTTGGAGGTATCGTCATTTTTGATAATGCAGAAATAGTAATGCTTCCGGTGAATAGTTTTCTGAACCTCATAGTTGCAGACCAATCCAACCTCCCGATCATTCTGATAACATTACTCATTGTTTTCGGGCTTCCTGTTATTATGCTGCTTATTGGCGGGGTTCGTTTGATCTTTGGCCTGCGGGGATCAAAGGTTTTCGGAGCAGCAACTTTCTATATCTGGATCATAGGAGTGATCTTGCTAATTATCTTCAGTTTCCGTATTGCCAGAGATTTCAGGCAAGGAGAAGTTGTTGTTGAAAATACACTCATGAAAAACAACTATGAAAACATATATCTCAATTTAAACCGGAACTTTGAGATCAATGAATATTATGATGAGGATCACTATATTGAGATTTATGAGTGGGATATGATAATTGCAGATGTGGGCAACATATTTTATGGAATGCCTGAACTCAAAATAGTAAAAAGTGAGGATGATCAGCTCGAGCTGACTGCCTATTCAAGGGCCAGGGGGAAAAACAAAAAACTCGCCCTGGAAAGAGCAAATAATATTATATATGATGTAGTCCAGCAGGATTCATTGCTGACCTTTGACGAGTATTTTGTGCTTCCGGAAGAAGAGCAATGGAGAGCACAAGAGGTTGATATGGAGTTGAAAGTGCCTGTTGGGATGACTGTGCATGTGGGCAATAACCTGCATCACATCCTGGGATATCACAGGTATTATTCACGTTACAACATGAGTGGCAGATCATTTATTATGACCGAAAGCGGCCTGAAACCTGCCGAAGAGCCTGAAGTGGATGAAATATCAGCCGCTCCAAAACCGTTTTATTCCCTGCTTGGTTTTATGGGTTCATTTGTTGGATGGATATAAGAAACGATATCCAGTCTCAGGTTAAAGAGCTTTTTTTGACCTGAAAAGCATAACCGTATTCCTTCAATTCTTCCAATACAGGTTTGTAAAGCTCGGGAAGAGTCGGAGGCATCAGGACACCGGTAGCTTTAATCTTACCCTCTATGATAAGTTTTGCTGAAATAGCCGGCGGAAG
>DAOWEV010000075.1 GCA_030638325.1 Bacteroidales bacterium | reverse complement strand
TAGTCATTCAATGGTCATTCAATAGTCATTCAATGGTCATTCAATAGTCATTCAATGGTCATTCAATAGTCATTCAATGGTCATTCAATAGTCATTCAATGGTCATTCAATAGTCATTCAATGGTCATTCAATGGTCATTCAATGGTCATTCAATTACAACTTAATGATATGACAATAGAATGACAGCGAAGCAAATGACAATAGAATGACGCGAAGCAAATGACAACAGAATGACGCGAAGCAAATGACAATCGAATGACGCAAAGCAAATGACAAAATGAAAGTCCTTAACAAATTAAAGACCATCAGCCTGCTAATATTCCTGATCAGCTTCCTATATCTGACATCGTGCCATTCCGATGGCCGAAAAGAAAAAACGAGCACAGCCATCTCAGGAAAGATCATCATTTTTCATGCAGGCAGTCTTACCGTTCCTTTTAAACAAATAGCAGCAGCGTTCAGGGCAAAATATCCTGAAGTAGATATTTTGGCAGAGCCTGCCGGGAGTATTGCATGTGCCAGAAAGATCACCGACCTGAACCGGCCCTGTGATATCATTGCTTCTTCCGATTACAAAGTTATAGAGAAAATGCTCATTCCTGAATATACATCCTGGCACATTCCCTTTGTTACCAACGAAATGGTTATTGCTTATAGTGAAAGATCTGCCTTTTCTGAGATGATAAACAAATCGAACTGGCCTGATATATTATTGAGAAAAGATGTCAAAACAGGCCGTTCTGACCCCAATTCCGATCCATGTGGGTACCGTAGTGTTATTGTGATGAAGCTGGCAGAAAAGTATTACGATATTCCGGAGTTTGCCAGTAATTTGCAGGGGAAAGACCGGCAATACATCCGGCCCAAGGAAGTGGACCTGCTGGCATTGCTGGAATTGGGGGAAACGGATTATATCTTCATATACCGTTCTGTTGCCGAGCAACATGATCTCCGGTACCTGAGCCTGCCCGAAGATATCAACTTAAGAGACCAGGCCCATGCGGCAAACTATCAGACGGCAACAGTCGAAATTGCCGGGAAGACACCCACAGACCGGATAGTCATGAAAGGTGAGCCTATGATCTATAGCATCACCTTGCTTAACGACGCACCAAATGAGAAGGCTGCCATGGCATTCATGGAGTTTCTTCTAAACCAGGATCAGGGTATGGAGATCATGGAATCTAACGGGCAATCTTCTGTAATACCAGCGAGATCAAAGTATTATGAATATATCCCGGAGAATCTCAGAGGGTTTGTTTTGCAATAGGAAAAACAGGAAGAGAGGAAGGATGGTAAGACGGTAGGACTGTAAGACGGTAGGACGGTAGGACGGTAGGACGGTAGGATGGCAGGACAATAGGACGGTAAGACGGTAAGATGGTAAGGCGTTAGGTTGGCAGGTTGGAATAGACTCTCCTACAGTCCTACAGTCCTAAAGTCCTATAGTCCAAAATACCAACCATCAAAAAAAGCGGATCCCTGATTCAAACAAAAGCCTATCTGTGCAATTGAAAGCTTTCGCCAAGGTAAACTTTCCTGACATGTTCATCAGCAGCAAGTTCTTCTGAGGTACCTGATTTCAATATCTTACCTTCAAACAACAAGTAAGATCTGTCAGTAATGCTTAATGTTTCATGTACATTATGATCGGTGATCAGCACCCCGATATTTTTCTCTTTCAATTTCCTGACTATATTTTGAATATCTTCAACTGCAATTGGGTCAATCCCGGCAAAAGGTTCATCAAGCAATATGAATTTGGGATCAACTGCGAGAGACCGTGCAATCTCACATCTTCTTCTCTCGCCGCCCGACAACTGAATACCCATACTTTTTCTGACATGCCCCAGGCCAAACTCATCAATTAAATTTTCCAGTCGTTGTTTTTGCTCTTGTTTAGTGAACTTTGTAAATTCAAGCACCGCCTTCAGGTTATCTTCAACACTCAGTTTACGGAATATGGATGCTTCCTGAGGTAAATAACCGATGCCGCGTTTTGCGCGGCGATACATCGCTTCTTCAGTAATATCTATATCTTCCAGAAACACTTTCCCTGAAAAGGGTTTTATCAATCCTACGATGATGTAGAATGATGTCGTTTTACCTGCTCCATTAGGACCCAGCAAACCAACAATCTCACCCTGTTGAACAGTTATGGTTACATCATTGACAACAGTGCGGCGCCGGTATTTTTTAACTATTTTCTCAGTACGTAATATCATAACTATGCGTCAAAATTAGAACGAAAACTGCAAAGAAGCAAATATCCCGAATTTTTTAGTCGTTTGTTTATCCCAACCGGACAGTCTCCAGATGGCATCCACCCGGGCAACTTTAAAAATATTCTCTATACCGGCCCCTGCCTCATAATAGGGATCTAACAGTTCTCCGCTAAAAACCGGGTACTCGGAATATGATTTATTTGCTTCTGTGAGACTGCCAATAACTGTTCTTGCATGTATAAACGATCTCCATTTCAATTTTCTTATTATTGGAATATGATTCAGTATCAGGCCATCAAAATGGTAAGCAAGATAGAGACTGGCATATTGATCGCTTATAAACTCATAATAGTTCATCAGGTTAAATGCATTTTCATAAAAAAGAAAAGTTTCATTTCCATTGTGTATCTTCAACAAAGGGTAAGGCAAGGTACCCCAGATCTTACCTGCTACCAGAACATATTTTGACCATCCTGCCGAAAATATGTTAAATTTTTGTTTCACTCCGACCTGAAGCCTGTGATATTCATATTTTCCTCCCAGAAAACCAGGAATTCCATAGCCATACAACAACTCCAGTACCGGATAGCGGGTTCCTAAGTTTATCCTTTCAAATTCACCATACAGGTATTTCTCCCCGGGAGCATATCTTGTGACCACCTGTATCTCGGATGTAGTCAATGATTTTAACAGGACCACATCATCACCTTCATATATGATAAACCTGGTGTCGCCAAGGGGGAAAACATCCCGGTTTATAAACCTGAAAGTATTTGAAAAACCGGAAAACCATTCATGTTCATACAAACCCGAGTATTCCCTGACAAATGTCAGCTTATTGGCCGGGCTTCTTCTGAAAAAGGCAGCAAAGAAATTATCTTCGGCAAAAGCATTGGGGCTCTGGCCTAATTGTTCCAGATCGTACTTAAAGTTTGCGTTTATCCTTCTTCTCGGGTTCTTGGATATCATATAGGTAACCCCTGTCCCAAACTTAAATTCCTGATCTTTAAAGCCATAGGCTAAGTAACCATCAAACATTATTTTCTTGCTGAAATCATTGCTGGTCCTGCCACCAAAGCGGAGCCTTGTACCTTCAATAACATTAAAACTAAGGGATTTGTATATTGGGCCAATTTCAAAATTTCCTTCCACCCAGTATCCATTCGTAACCAGGAATAAAATATCGAGGTAAGTCTGAAAGACAGGCACCATTTTTATCGAATCCACCATATGGTAGATCTCTTGCTCTTGCAAGCTCAATTCGCGGTGCCTGGCTCCTTCCCAAAACTCCTCACTCTTTTCGATCGCATTTTCCTCAACATTTACCTGGAGAGGATGGTTATAGAATTTTGAGTCTTTTGTCTTGTTAAATACAAAATCTTTATACGTGGTGGTTCTTCTGCCAAAGAAACCAAATAGCTTGTTCTGATTTTCAACCGGATTGATATCAGCAATCATAGTTTCTCTCACAACCATCCAGTATCTATTGTTAATTCTATTATATTCCTGGGTGATCCACAGATCATTGATAAAATTCAGGTTAGCATCCTCCACAACCTTCATGTCCACACGTTTAATGGCGAATGTGGTATCATTTACCCAAAAACTCCCCGTGAATGTGAGCTCCTGTTTGCGCTTCGGTTTGAACGTTACCTCAAAACACCATTTATTGTCAATGAAAACCGAATCAACAATAGTATACTTATAATATAGCTTACCTGAATTTGATATGGGGCTGATAAAATTTTTATCAAACAGGAAAATCAAATTATCATAAATATCAATATTCATGTACAAACCGCCCAGGTATTGTGTAACACTCTGATTCTCTATGCCGGAAATATTATATGCTCTGATGATCTCCCTGGTGGCCCTGGGTCTTTTCCGGTAATAAAAATTTGAAATCGCTTCAGAAAGGAAAACCGGCAGGTAGGTTTTACCGTTCAACGCCGAAGTATCAACATTATCGAATATGAACTCAAAAGACCTGAACACTTTCCTCTTCTTAAATTTTTCATTGACATTGTTAATATCTATCTGGATTGTATTGTAAACCTCATATTCGTAAAAATCGAGCTGGCTTTTATTATTATTTTCTTTATTTCTCAGTATCCAGATCATCAGAAGGTCTACCAGATCTTCATCGGGTCTCACAATTAACTCATTCAGAATGATTTTATCTTCTATCAGCTTAAAATCAAACTGTTGATCCTTTCCATGAATTATTTCTCTGGTTTGTGACTGATAGCCAATAAAAGTGACTGTAAGAGAATCATACAGCCTGGCTGTTACAATCTTGTAATAACCGTCGTCATTGGTTGTAGTGCCAACTGAAGATCCTAAAAAATAGACATTGGCGAATGGTATGCCCTGTCCGGAAGCTACATCTGTTACCCTGCCTGTGATCCGTGTAAGTTGAGCAGAAACTTCACCGGTGAATATACTCAAAAGGACATAAATGATTACGACATATTTCTTTCCAGGCAAATTCATGAAATAAGTAAAAAAATGCTTAAAAAACAAAACTTAGTAACATGTTGTCTGTTTTTCGGTTGCAAGTTGCAGGTTACAAGTTGCTGGTTATAAGATACCCTCCTTCAGGATATCATGCAAGTGGATCACTCCTACATACAAACCATTATCAACAACCGGTAATTGTGTGATATTATTCTTTCTCATCAGATTAAGAGCATCTACTACAAGTGTACCAGCCTCAATGGTCCTGGGATTGGCAGTCATAATATCTTTGGCCATAAAATCGCTTATATCCAGATCTTTTTCCAACATGCGCCGGAGGTCTCCATCAGTGATGATCCCAACCAGTTTATCATTCCTTATAACGGCTGTTGCGCCAAGCATTTTTGAGGATATTTCGACTATAACAGTACGAATGTCTGCCGTATAACTTACTTCAGGTTTCTCATTTTTTATATACAGGTCTGAGACACGCAAATAAAGTTGTTTACCAAGTGCACCCCCGGGGTGTAATTTGGCAAAATCACCTGGTGTGAATCCACGATACTCAAGTAACGCAACAGCAAGCGCATCACCCATAACCAGTTGAGCCGTTGTACTGCTTGTTGGGGCCAGGTTATTCGGACAGGCTTCCTTTGGGACTGAAGTATTCAGAATATAATCGGCTTGTGCAGCAAGGTAAGAGTTTATATTTCCAACCATGGCTACCAGTTTACTTCCACGTTGTTTCAATAATGGTACCAACACCTTTATTTCAGGTGTCTCCCCGCTTTTCGAGATACAAATAAGAACATCATTTTGCTGTATGATCCCGAGATCACCATGGATAGCATCTGCCGCATACATAAAAATGGCAGGTGTACCCGTGGAATTCATGGTAGAGGCGATCTTTTGGCCTATATTGGCACTTTTGCCAATGCCGGTAATAATAGTCCGGCCTTTCGAGTAATATATCAATTCAATAACATCAACAAAGTCATCATTGATGAAATTGCTAAGGTTCCTAACTGCATTTAACTCATTCTGAATTGTTCTTAATGCAATTTTTTTTATTTCTTCTTTGGTTTTCAAAACAATTTTGTTTATATTTACATTCTTTCAATTTAATAAATGAAAATTATTTTAATACAAAATGCATTTTCTTTGGATTTTTCAATTTTTATTTATTAATTTTATATTATCTGATTGATAATTATTCATCAACAGTAAAAAACTATAACTTATACAAAGATATTGAAAATTAGCAGAAGAGGACATGTTAGTTAAGGAAGGACTCGCTTTACAAGATGTATTAAAAACTGTTTTTGGGTTTGACAGTTTTAAGGGAATTCAGGAACCCATCATCAAACATTTACTTTCAGGCAAAGACACTTTTGTAATTATGCCTACAGGAGGTGGAAAATCCATGTGTTACCAACTACCCGCCCTGATGTGTCAGGGAACGGCAATCATCATATCACCCCTGATCGCCCTGATGAAAAACCAGGTAGATAGCATCAGGAATTATGGTGCTGAGCAAGGTGTAGCTCATTTCATGAATTCATCACTCAGCAAGGCAGAAATCCGCCAGGTTAAAAAAGACCTGCTCCAGGGCAACACAAAATTATTATATGTAGCTCCTGAATCATTGACCAAAGAGGAAAACATTGAGTTTTTACGCGGTATCAATATTTCTTTTTACGCCATTGATGAGGCTCACTGCATCTCGGAATGGGGTCACGACTTCAGGCCTGAATATCGCCGTATCAGGCCCATCATCGAAACCATTGGCCAGGATGTACCAGTGATTGCTCTCACTGCAACGGCCACGCCTAAAGTACAACAGGATATTATCAAGAACCTGAATATCCCAAATTCTGTTGTATTTATGTCTTCTTTCGACAGGCCAAACCTTTATTATGAGGTCAGGCCAAAAACCAAGAATGTAATTAAGGACGTCATTAAATATATAAAAACCAATCAGGGGAAATCCGGAATTGTTTATTGCCTGAGCCGTAAGAAAGTTGAAGAAATGGCTGCAACGCTGGTTGTTAACGGCATTAAAGCCTTGCCTTATCATGCAGGACTGGATTCAACCACCCGTAAAGACAATCAGGATAAATTCCTGATGGAAGATGTCGATGTTATTGTTGCTACCATTGCATTTGGAATGGGCATCGATAAGCCGGATATTCGTTTTGTGATCCATCACGATATTCCGAAAAGCCTTGAGAGCTATTACCAGGAAACCGGAAGAGCAGGCAGGGATGATGGAGAAGGAAATTGTATTTGCTTTTACAGCTACGATGATATCTTAAAGCTGGAAAAATTTATGAAAGGGAAGCCTGTGGCAGAACAGGAAATTGCCAAGGAGCTGCTCCAGGAAACCATAGCATACGCTGAATCCTCTGTTTGCCGGCACAAGCTTCTTCTTCACTATTTTGGAGAAGAATACACAAATGACAATTGCGGATCATGTGATAATTGTCTGCATCCCAAGACAAAATTTGAGGGCAAAGAATTTATAAAACTGGCTATTGAAGCAGTTCTTGCCGTTAAGCAGCAATTCAAAGCCAAGCATATGATCCATATCCTGATCGGGAAAAATTCAACTACCATCAAATCATACAAACATAATACCATTGAGGTATTTGGCAAAGGTGCAGATGAAGATGAAAAATTCTGGAATGCAGTGATCAGGCAGTCTTTGATCTCCCAATTACTGATAAAAGATATTGAGAATTACGGCTTGTTGAAAGTCAGTGAAGCCGGCCAGAAATTCCTGGCAAATCCGTACTCCATCATGCTTGTCCAGGACCATGATTATGAAAATCCTGAAGACGAGGATATTATGGAGGGAGCGCATAAGATAAGTACTGCGGATAACATCTTGTTTTCATTATTGAAAGACTTGAGAAAAGATATCTCCCGGAAAGAAAGCCTGCCACCATTTGTTATTTTCCAGGATCCGTCACTGGAAGATATGGCCATTCAGTATCCTGTTACAGAAGAAGAACTGCTGCAGATCACTGGCGTGGGAGCGGGAAAAGCCCAGAAATATGGAACCCCATTCCTGAAACTGATAAAACAATATGTTGAGGAAAATGAAATCATCAGGCCTAATGATATGATAGTCAAGTCGGTGATTAATAAATCCGGGCTGAAAGTTTATATCATACGTAATATCGACCGGAAGCTGGCCCTTGAAGATATAGCGATGTCTAAAAACATGACGGTTAAGGAACTGCTGGGTGAAATCGAGCGGGTTGTGGCTTCAGGAACCAAAATTGACATCAATTATTATATCAGTGAATATGTTGATGAGTACCACCAGGAAGAGATCTATGATTATTTCCATGAAGCTGAATCAGATTCCATTTACGAAGCATTGTCGGAGCTTGGAGAAGATGAATTTACTGAAGAAGAGATCAGGTTGATGCGCATTAAATTTATGTCTGAAGTAGGTAACTAATGAAGAATCTATTTCGTTTAATCCTGCCGTTGTTTCTTTTTTACTCCTGCTATCATGATGCAGCTATGGAAGAGTCATTTGATATGGATAAAGTCATTCCTGCTGATAAAATGACCGCCCTGCTTACCGACATCCAATTGTTAGAAGGAGTTGTGGGTGTAGAGCAACACCATAATGAAGATGTAAAGATTATATCAAATGAGTACTTTGTTATAATACTGGAAAAACACCAGACAAGCAGGGAAGATTTTTATGAAAGTATCAGGTATTATTCCTACCATATTGAATTAATGGACAATATCTATGAAGACATGATCACCAACCTGAATAAGAAAGAGAGCGAAATTATGCTTGAATGAGACAAAATTTTATCTATTTGGTATACACTGCAGTGCAAACATGCAACGTGCCACTGACTTCGAGATTATAATCCCACTCCACACGTCCTGCTTCAATGAGTATACCATCGCCGCCAACCACCCAGTTATCTCCGATGGTCTGACTGTTCACATAGATCTTGTTTCCAGCCACCAGGGCAATCGCCGGGGGGTAATTGTTGCCGGGGTTGCCAAAATTTTCAATCAGTACCTGTGCGCTGTTCTGGGGATCATAAGAAATATTGACATTGTAATTAAGCCTAGTGCAATTCTCCACAACTTTCCATATGCCCAGGAATTGATCCCTTGGATCCTGGAAAGGATTATCTTTATCTGCCTCACAACCTGCCGATAACAAAGCAGACACAAGAATTATAATGGATATGAGGTACTTCAGGGTTTTCATCAAATTAGTAAAAATCCACCGTCTAAGAAAGTGGCTTTGAATCCAATATTCCAATATTCCAACATTCCAATTTTTTTTAAGAACCTGTCAACGCCGGGTTACAAGACCCGGAGGATATTGTCGGCCAGGCTGCTAGCCCCAATCCTGAAAAAATCCTTATTCAGCCATTGTTTTCCCAATACCTGTTCAATTATATTATAATAAGTCAATGCCTGTTCCGGGGTACGGATACCCCCGGCTGGTTTCAGGCCAATGGATTTTCCTGTTTTCTCGAGGTATTCTTTTACTGTATCGGCCATGATAAGAAAGGCCTCCGGAGTAGCGCCCACCACGATCTTCCCGGTTGAAGTCTTGATGAAGTCAGCCCCCGCATTGATCGCCAGCTCACTGGCTTTACGAATATTTGAGACTTCATTCAGTTCACCTGTTTCCAAAATCACTTTCAAATGGATGCTTCCACAAATCTCTTTGATGGCGGCTATTTCATCAAAGACTTCCTGGTATGAACCGGCCAGCAATTTCCCGCGACTGATCACTGTATCAATCTCATCAGCCCCTTCCCTGATAGCATATTTTACTTCTTCAAGCTTCACCTCTAATGACGATTGTCCGCTCGGAAATGCACCGGCAACAGAGGCCACTTTTATGCCTGACCCTGACAATACCAGGCTGGCTGTTCTGACTAATGTTGGATACACACAAACTGCAGCAACACCCTGAATGTTAGATTCTTTATCAATAAATGACAAGGCCTTTTCACAAAGCTCAATAACTTTTTGGGCATTGTCAGAACCTTCGAGGGTGGTCAGGTCGATGCATTCCAATATCGTTTGCAAGGCCTTTCTGTTATCCCGGCCTGAAGATATTGTTTCAGCCTGCATTACCCTGACTTGCAATTCCTCCGGCGAATAAGGATATGGGTCAAAACGTAACATTTGAGATTTATTATTAGTACCTTAAAAAAAATAGCTTGTTACTTTTTGGTAAAACATTAAGAATTTATAATTTAAAATTCAAAATTCCGGTTTATCCGGGTTCGGTATTTACCGTTGAGATTTGTTGCCCAGGTCAACCCGTATTGAAAAGATATTTGAATAGAGTGCGATGGAAGTGTTCCCGATATCAGTCAAAGCATAATCAATGGTAACGAGTTTTTTGATCCTGATACCAATTCCAAAATTTGGCTGGAAGGTTGTAGACTTTGTATTTCCAAAGTCAACTTCCTGCTGAAAGTTTCCAATCCCACCCCTGATAAAGACAATTTTCTTATAATCAAATTCAAGTCCCAGCCGGGGATCCATACTTATGAAGTTTGTTTTGAGGAGCGTATTTCTTTTTCCATCAAAAGTCATATCCAGATCGAGTTCAAGCCTTGACGAGATGCTGTTAGAGATCCTAAACTCCCTTGCTCCACCTAAAATGAGCCTGGGCATAGTGATTTCCAGCGAATTTACCGGTATTTCATTTCCGGTGGCTTCATAGATCTCCTTCATATCATCCGTGACATCAAAAGTCCAGGCGTTAAAAGTAGAAGTAACATCCCTGAGCATGTCTGCAAAATACCATTTTTTAACCCGGTATTGTACTCCAAAGTCAAAACCAAAACCATAGGCATTGGCAAATTTCCCGATCTGTCTGTAAATGATTTTCACATTCCCTCCAATGCTCAAACCCGGCACTTTCATCCTTCGTGCATAATGGAAAAGCAGGGCATAGTCGGCGGCTGAGAACTTTGTGATCCTGTCGTAGTCAATGTTTCCATCACTATCATAAAGGTTTAAAGTATTTGGGATATCATCAATGCCAAAACGGATCAAGGAAATGCCTGCTGTACTGAGCGTATCCAGCTTCATGGCAAAGGAGAGGTAATCATATTTGGCAATGCCTGCAAAATATTCCGAGTGCATCAAACCGATCTGGTAGGGAGAAGATATTTGCGTGAGGCCGGCCGGGTTCCAGTAGCCCGCTGTAACATCATCGGTTAAGGCCACATAGGCATTGCCCATTCCCAGTGCCTGTGCACCTACCCCAATAGCAAGAAATTCATTACTGTACTTGGGAATCTGGGAAAATAGTGAAAACCCTGTGATGGTCAAGCCTATGATCAATAATAGTTTCTTCATTTAAATGCTACAGGTAGTAATGCAAAAACGAAGCAGGAGTAAAAATAGTATAAATGAGAGGATTTTTAGTTTTTTTCCAAAGGCGCCACAGGATATGGCTGCATAATTGCAGCTACAGCTTTTGGTATGTTCTTGTCTCTTGTTTGCGGGTTGTCGTCAATGGTACCGGAGCCTGAGCTCTCCCATATCAGTTTTTTAGCAGCAGCATCATATACATCTACCACCAATGTTCCCACGGTATAGTCATAGGTACTATAGGTGGTTGTGGAAGTACCCATTCCGCCGCCCCATCCCCAGCCGGGGCCATAACCATAATATCCGCCATAACCACCATATCCGCCATAACCAACACCTGTTGATGTTGTACTGGCCGTAGTTTGCTGTTTCTGCTCTGTTACGATATGGAGTACGACAATTAAATCTCCATTCTCTTTAACATACTTCAGGCCTCTTTTGTTAAACTCATCCGCAAATGCTTGTTCAACGCGTTCTTTATCAAAAGGAGTCATTATCTTATCACTGTTGTCGGCCCATCCATGATACGAATAGGTTTTGAATTTGGTGAAATCAACCGTTTTGTCATAGTCCGATAATACCTTGATGCCTGAGCAGGAAATCAGGAGCAACAAAGGCAGGATCCATAATTTTTTAAGTGTTTTCATTTTTCTCTTTTTAAAGTTAGTTTACAAAAATAGTCATTTTATGAATATGGGCTGATAGAAAAGGGTGTTGAAGTTGGGAGTCGGGAGTCAGAAGTCAGGAGTCAGGAGTCAGAAGTCAGGAGTCGGAAGTCCGAAGTCGGAAGTCCGAAGTCTGAGTTAGCTGCATTAAGAGTAAACAGATCCCGGCATGCGTTATTGGTATTTTAATTTTGATATTCGTTTTTTTTTGGCAGAAATTCTAAATCCGAAACCCTAAGCACTAAACAAATTCAAGTGAATTAAACCCAAATGATATAAACTGTTTTAAACAATTGAAAATTTGAATATTTGATATTGTTTCGGATTTAGATATTAGGATTTCGGATTTAATATTTTAATTATCTT
>DAOWEV010000232.1 GCA_030638325.1 Bacteroidales bacterium | reverse complement strand
TGCTGTCACGATATACGTATTCTGTTTCAGGCATATACTTAAAGAAAGTCCGCATGGAATAGGCCGCTTTATGATTGTACATGCCCGAGCCGTTTGGCCCGTATACCAGGTCAACAGAAACGCCGAGATGATAGAGGATCTCTGCAGCTTCAAGCTGGCTGCGGAAAAGATAGGGTGACATCAGATCCCATTCATAAACAGAATTCTCAAAATCAGCTGAAAGGGTACCATAAGGGGGACAGGAATAACTGTAATAACCGGTTCCTGTATCTGGCCAGCGGAAATAATTCAATACCTGCCCCATAGCTGTTGGAACACATCCCGTAACACAATGACCCGACGGTCCGGCCGGGTCAGCAGGGCACATCTCATTATAATACTTGCCCTGGTCCCAGGTTGAAGATAAAAGCGGCGTCACATTCTTTCCATTGAAAATATTCAATTGATCCGCCTGGTCTGTGTTGAGATGCTCCCAGAGTGAAATATGCTTCGCCTCGGGAGCAATATTTTCTTCAATGATATAGGAGAGTTGGTACTCGTAAGACTGCATCCATCCTTTCACATTTGGGGGTAGCTTATCTGGCATGTAAGATCCGGTAAATGCATATCCCAGCACAGGAAATGATGCTTCCTCTGCAGCCACTATGACAAAACCACCCCTGGAAATATTAAAGATATAATATAATGGATCATTATTATCATGGAAAACTGCTGATGATGAAATCCGAACATCATCATAATCAACTTGTTCTAACTGGTTAACCCTCTCATAGTAGAAATTACGGGCCACTCTTTCAGCAAATTCCAAAGGTATATGGCCAGCAATGCTGATCTGAACAAAATTCAGGAATACTACAATTATCAAGTACTTTCTGATCATCTATCTCACAACCAATTTCTTCGTAACTACACTTTCATTTCCCCTCAGATGCAGGATATAAACTCCTTTTTTCAAATGAGAGATATTGATTTGTTCAACATTCCCTTCAATGTATTCGGCCAGGTTGGTATGATAAACTACCTGTCCCTGGACATTCAGGAGTTGAACCTGGATCTCCCGGCCAAGTCCGTTTACCGAGAAATGAAGGATATCACGGGCAGGGTTTGGGTAGGTTAAAACACCTGCAGATGAATGGAAGCTGTCTACTGTGCCTGTAGTATTTGAGATCATAACATTATCCACAAAAACATTGTCACCTTCAAGCCCGCCAAAGCCATCTGCGAGGTAACAGGATGATTGCAGGGTGATGGAGAAGCCACTGTTTCCATAGGGTGAAAGATCAAATGTGATCGTTTTCCAGGGATCTTCATTGGTTTCCGGGTTGAAATTCTGAACGCCATTGACATCGGCAACCTGTGCCCCATTGATGAGAACCCTGAACCATGAATACATATTTCCGACTGAATAAGTTTGCCTGAGATCCAGGCTTAATGTTACACCTTCGACCCCATTGGCATCAACATGGCAGTTTTTTGCAAACCCGTGAAATAACACATTCTCTTCCCATGCTTCTTCCGGGGTAGTGTCGAACGGACCGCCGGACCAGTTACCGGTTTGTCCGCCACCCTCAAAATGCAATCCGAATTGTGATCCGGGAGATGCAGCTCTTTCATCCACATTCACTCCGGCTCTTTCGTTGTTGCTGAGAACCAGTGAAGCAGACTCGCCGCTTTCAAAATCATCCGAGAAATTCAATTCAATCCCTTCTGCAGGGATCATGTCATGAATAGTTTTGATGCCATTTCCGTTTGCATTGGTAGCCGTCAGGGTGACAGTATATGTTCCGGGCATGTCAAAGGTCACTTCCGGATGTTGTGAATGCGGCGTTGTTCCGTTCACAAAAGTTACATGGTTCGGGTCGAATTCCCATAGCCATGAAGTCGGATCATACAGCGATGCATCAGTAAAGGCCACTACATCACTCACACATGTCTGATTGGTATCGGCGCTGAACAGAACCCAGGGTACCGGTGTGGCAGTGACGGTAATATAATCTTCCATGACAAGATTGTCGGATCCCCAGTCGTTACTGACTGTCAGGCTAACGTCATAAACACCTTCAGTGTTGTAGGTAACTGAAACATCCTGATCTCCGGAAGTAGCAGGATCACCGCCAGTAAATTGCCATGACCAGGCATTCGGGACACCTTCCGAAAGGTCTGTAAAATCAATAGTGGTTCCGGGCATAATATAGGGCACCGGAGTAGTAAAATCAGCTACCGGTTCGAAAGGCGTGTTCAATACGGCTTCGTAGGCATCGATACGCCCGGCGCCTAATTGATTCAGGTATTGCTGGTTGCCGGGCAAAGTGTAGATGTCAAAGGATGTAGATTTCATAATGTTTTCTACTTCATCGGGAGAAAGGCCCGGGTTGAGCGACAGGATCAATCCGCAAAGGCCGGCTGCGAATGGGGTAGACATAGAGGTGCCGAAGAAAGTATCATAATGCCCGAAGCTGGTAGTTGAAAATACGGTGCTCAGCAATCCACTCGGCCCCTGTATGCCATCCCCGCCTGGTGCGCAAAGATCAATACTGTTGCCGTAATTTGAGAACCATGATTTCAGGTCGTCTTCATCAGTGGAGGCTACAGATATCACATGGTTATAGGCCGAAGGATAATGATTGCTGGTCACATTGTCATTTCCGGCTGAGGCTATCAGCACTATGCCCATATCATGTACGGAATTCAATATATTTTGATGGGCAGTGCTATATCCCTGGCCGCCCCATGACATGCTGATCACATCGGCTCCGTTATTGGCAGCCCATTGAATGCCTCCATAACCGTTACCTATGGTGCTGGGGTTGCCATTATCCGATGTACACTTGACACCTATCAGTGTAGTGTTAAATCCCAGGCCTGCAACACCTATTACATTGTCGGTATGGGCCGAGGCCAACCCGGCACAATGAGTACCGTGCGACCATGCTTCAGCACTGCCTGTACTGGGTGGATTTGAATTATTGTTTCCGGGAGGCGCCGTAACATCCCAGGATAAAAATATCTGATCTTCAAGATCTTCATGATCAATCCAAACGGCATTGTCTACAATGGCGATATGAATATCAGGGTCGCCCATGGTAATATCCCAGGCGCCTTCTGCGTTGACCACATCGAGATGCCAGTTCCAGTTGCCCGAGCCCATAGAATAGTTATACAGCTCGTCATTCGGATGGTAATCAATAAACATCAATGGAACCCGTTCGACAAATTCAATATCCGGGTTTTGCCCAAGCGCTGCCATGATCTCCTCGATTTCATCAAAACCAGTGAACACAAGCTCAAAGGTTCTTAAAAGTTTCGGATCGTTGTTCAGGTCAAACGGTCTCCATAAAGCAGCAATGCTGTATTGCTCCCTCAATCCATCAAGTACCGGGGCATTGTCCAGGTCCACTGACCGGTCAGGATTTACAGGAATAGTTACCTGTACGTTATCCTTGAACTTAAAATATAATTTTCCATCTACGTAGTCCTTGTTATAGGTCTGAGCGAATGTGCTGAGGCCTGATGTTAGGAAAACCAGGATCAGGAGGCTAAAAGTAAATCCACGCATAATTTTAGAAATTTTAAATTATAAATTATAAATTTTAAATGTTAATGGTAAATCGTTAACTATTTTCTATCTTCTGACTTCTGTCTTCCGTTATTCATAATCTTTCAAAATTACAAAAAAAAAGCTGCTTCACAAAGGAAACAGCATTTTTATGCTTTTTGTTCAAAACAATTTGTCCTTATCTATCTTTTTTGTTTGGAATAAACGAATAAACGAATAAACAAATAAACAAACCTATTGAATAACAACTTTTCTGTTAAAAGTGCCTTGCTGATTACTGATCCTGAGGATATAAACCCCAGTGGCAAAATCAGAAACATCAACTGTATTGTTATAGGCCCCTGAAAAATGGCTTCCGTTTTCCTCGTAAGCTACTGTTCCGGTTAATGTCAATAACTGGATTTGATAATCCTGGGTTTCTTCCTGGATGAACCCTATCCTCAACTGGTCTGAAGCCGGGTTCGGATAGATAGCAAGTCCTTTGATGCTTTCATTCTCAGGAACACTCACGTTGTCCACTTCATAAGAAACTTCCCAACCCTGCATATTAATTGTCTGGTTGGCGCTGAAAGCCAGGAACATGGATCCGCTGTAAGCTTCAATGCTTTGCGGTAATTCTGATCCGGATAGTGTTGCGATCAGTGTATAGTCGTCGAAGACCTTCAGGACGTCGGCATTTTCCTCCGTTTCAAAAGCATCGAAATACAAGGTGATCTTGGAGGCGAATTCCGGTTCTATTATCCACATGCATGTGGTTCCGCTTTGATAATAAAAATCACCACTGCCATCATCAAAGCTGCCGGTTGGTTCTGTGAATTCGACAAGCCCGCTGCACCATTGCGGTGAGCTAGTCATAAACTCGGCATACCAGCCACTTGCTGTTCCACTGCCATCAGTTTCAAATACAATGCACATTTTGTTACCGGTGCTGATAGGATCCGGAACATTAGTACCGGAGAATTCAGCTACCAACGGATCACTTGTTGATTCTCCATCATAGATCCTCACCATGTCTCCGCTTGCTGTTTTAAATTCACTGAATGTAAGTGTGATGCTTGAGATAGAATCTTCAACGGTTTGGGGATCGATGATCCACATGGCCGTATTGTTGCTTATATAATCTTCGGCAGGACCACTTCCGTCGGTGATGGAACCTGTTTTGTCAGTGATCACAATAGTTCCGGTATTGTGGTAAGGATAATCCGGTTC
>DAOWEV010000100.1 GCA_030638325.1 Bacteroidales bacterium | reverse complement strand
GAAAAACGGAAAAGTGATTGTAGAGTTATGGGGAACCGGAACACCTAAACGGGAGTTTATGCATGTCGATGATATGGCAGCCGCCTGTGTTTTTGTTATGGAAAATGTAAGTGCAGGGAAACTCTATGACGAGTTTGGAGAAACACACATTAACATTGGTGTTGGTGAAGATATTTCAATTGGTGATGTAGCAGGATTGATCAAATCTATAGTTGGTTTTCAAGGATCGATCGTATATGATCCAGGCAAACCGGATGGAACGCCCCGGAAATTGATGGATGTTTCTTTGCTGAATAATTTCGGATTTCAAGCACAAATAAGCCTGCATGATGGAATCAGCAGGGTTTATAACAAAGCTTACTTAAGCTAAAAACATTAGAATTGCCCGATAACCCCATGCAGGGCAATCCATCACATGATGCCAATGTCATCGGAGCCACAACAATTTGTTTAAAGCCTGCCTTAGCATCAAGGTCAACCAGATTCATATCTTCAAGTAATAAAATTGGAGCTTCATGGTCAAGGAACGCGCTTATGAGCTTCCTTACCAGTAATGGATCGGGAAAATCAACACCATTAAAACTCATTTCGGGTATGACACTCCCCAAATTCCGGATATGTTAGAACGAATGAAAAAAATATATCTTTGCTGGAATTTGGTTCAGGTTTCAATCCTGATTTTACAGGGATTGAAAATATTTATTTTTATGGTTTGGTTTTGGGCTTTTTAATAAAATTTTGAAAAAGGAAAAAATACACTGACAATATGAAAACTGAAATAAAAATTTGTATTTTGGGACTTGGGTATATTGGTTTACCCACAGCAGCAATTTTAGCAAACAGAAGTTACAATGTACACGGAGTTGATGTAATTCCAGATGTTGTTGATAAAATAAACCAGGGGAAAGTGCATATAAAAGAACCCGGTTTGAACACATTTGTAAAATCTGCTGTCTTTTCCGGAAAACTGAAAGCTTCTATCAAACCAAAACCTGCTGATATTTTTATTATTGCTGTGCCAACACCAATTGATGAAGACAACATTCCTGAGTTAAAGTATGTTTTCGAATCAACTCAGATGATTACCCCCTATTTAAAAAATGGTGATTTGATCATTATCGAATCTACTTCACCGGTTGGCACAACCGAAAAAATCAGGGATATGGTTCAAAAAATAAACCCAGAATTAACGTCTATTCAATATGCCTATTGCCCTGAAAGAGTTTTACCAGGACAAACATTGAAGGAGTTAATTGATAATGACAGGGTTGTGGGTGGTATTACACCAGAAGCCGCTGAAAAGGCAAGAGAATTCTATTCAACTTTCGTAAATGGAACTATTTTTATTACTGATTCACGAACAGCAGAAATGACAAAACTTGTCGAGAATGCTTATCGGGATGTAAATATCGCCTATGCAAATGAATTATCTATGATTTGCGATAAATTGAATATTAATGTATGGGAACTTATTAAATTGGCTAACAGGCATCCGCGAGTTAATATTCTCAGGCCGGGAAGCGGGGTTGGAGGCCATTGTATTGCTATTGATCCGTGGTTTATTGTTTCTTCTGCTGAAGATGATGCCAAAATTATCAGGAAAGCAAGAGAGATTAATAACTATAAACACCTTTGGGTAACTGAAAAGATCAATAACTTAGCATTAAAATTTCAGAATTCATATCAAAGAAAACCCAGGATTGCCTGCATGGGAATCGCATTTAAGCCAAATATTGACGACCTTCGGGAATCACCAGCACTTCAAATTATTAATATGCTGATTAAACAAGGAAAAGATGTTTTGGTTGTAGAACCCAATATTCAAGATCATGAAAGCTTTTCGTTAATACAGTATAATGAAGCTGTGAATCTGGCAGATATTATTGTGTTTCTTGTAGCCCATGATGAGTTTAAAGACATTAAAATACCTGATGGTAAAAAAGTCATTGATGTATGTGGTATTTTTGAATAATTGATACAGTATTATGAAAAAAGTCCTATTTGTTTTTGGCACCAGACCGGAGGCTATTAAATTAGCTCCGTTGATAAAAGAGATTCAAAAATTTCCTTCACAGATAGATTGTAAAGTTTGTGTTACTGCTCAACACAGAGAAATGCTTGATCAGGTTTTAGATTTTTTTGCTATACAACCGGATTTTGATCTGGATCTGATGAAAAAAAATCAAAGTTTACTTGAAATAACAGTCAATGCATTGACAGGACTGGGTGAAGTTATCAATTCCTGCAATCCTGATTATATCATCGTTCAGGGAGATACAACAACAGCTTTTGTTGGAGCATTAACAGGCTTTTACAATAAATCCAAAATTGTTCATATTGAGGCTGGATTAAGAACAGGAAACAAATATTCTCCTTACCCTGAAGAAATGAACCGCATTTTAACAGGACATCTTACTGATTATCATTTTGCACCAACCAAAGGCGCTGAAATGAATTTAAAAAATGAAGGAATAAATGATAATATTTGGGTGGTTGGTAATACCGTAATTGATGCATTATTCCTTGGTCTGAAAATTATTGGTGAAGAGGGAGATGATCATTTCTTCAATAATTTTAGCTTTCTTGATTTTAATAAACGAATTGTTCTTGTTACAGGACATCGTAGAGAAAGTTTTGGTAAACCTCTTGAAAATATCTGTTTTGCCCTTCGGGAGATTGCTGATCAAAATGATGTTGAATTGGTATATCCCGTCCATTTAAACCCGAATATTAAACAGACTGTTCACAAAATGCTTGGTGGATATAAAAATATACATTTGATTAAGCCATTAAATTACCCTGACTTAATCTGGCTCATGAATAAGTGCTATCTTATTATTACTGATTCAGGAGGCATACAGGAAGAGGGCCCTTCACTTGGAAAACCTATTTTAGTTATGCGCGAAGTTACCGAAAGAATTGAAGGAATTGAAGCCGGAACCGCAATATTGGTTGGAACAGATAAAAATGTCATTATCAAATCAGCAAATAAGCTTCTGCAGGATAATGTAGAATATCTAAAAATGGCCAAAGCTTTAAATCCTTACGGAGATGGGAAAACATCAGAAAGAATTGTTCAAGTTCTGATTCAGAATTAAACTATTTCCCCTAAAAAGCCTTCTTCCTTAAGTCTATTCACCTGAGTTGTTAGCTCTCATCAAAACTAAGTTATCACATGAAAGATAAGTATTTTGAACAATGGGAGAGATTAGGAGATAGTGATCCTTATTGGGCAGTATTAACTGATCCAAAAAAGAAAGGTAATTGCGGTTGATGTATCGAGTTCAATGTATTACGTAAGAAAGAGCTAACAAACGCTTGCACACGGACAAAATAAAGCTGCGTCCGTTCTTCACTTAGCTTTATTTTTCCGGTGAATCGAAGCGTCATATAAAATTTATATTTTTGTAATAAATGTAGTAAAAAAACTATTCATGTGTGGAATTGTAGCTTATGTTGGCCCCAGACAGGCATATCCTCTGCTCATAAAGGGACTTTATCGCCTGGAATACAGAGGATACGACAGTGCCGGTATTGCTATTCTCAACAAAGACCTGAAACTATATAAAACCCAGGGCAAAGTTTCCGATCTTGACGAACTTGTTAAAGATAAAGATGTTGGCGGGACATTAGGTATTGCTCATACCAGATGGGCAACTCACGGAGAACCCAATGACGAGAATGCACATCCTCATTATTCATTTTCAAAAAATATTGCAATAATTCATAATGGAATTATTGAAAATTATGCTGCTTTGAGGAAAACCTTAATTAACAGAAATTATGAATTTCGCAGTAATACTGATACTGAAGTGCTTGTGTACCTTATTGAGGATATCAGTATAAACGAGAGCGTGAGCCTTGAAGAAGCAGTACGTATTGCCCTCAACCAGGTTGTAGGTGCATATGCTATTGTTCTCCTTTCAAAGGATGAACCTGATAAACTTATAGCAGCCAGAAAAGGAAGTCCACTAGTCATTGGAATGGGAGAAGATGAGTTCTTTATTGCATCAGATGCAACACCAATAGTTGAGTATACAAAAAATGTTGTTTACCTGGAAGAAGAGCAAATAGCAATAATTGAAAAAAACCGGGAACTTAAAATAATTGATATAAAAAAACATAAGATAACTCCCTATGTTCAAAAACTGCAATTAAATCTGAATGCCTTGGAAAAAGGCGGGTTTGAACACTTTATGTTAAAGGAGATATTTGAACAGCCCAAGTCCATTCGTGACAGTATGAGGGGAAGACTAAGGGCTGATAAGGGAATTGTTAATCTTGGAGGCATAAGAGAATATGAACAAAAACTTATTAATGCTAAAAGAATCATTATTATTGCATGCGGGACTTCCTGGCATGCAGGATTGCTGGGAGAATATATTATAGAAGACCTAACGCGTATTCCTGTTGAAGTTGAGTATGCTTCTGAATTTCGTTACCGCAATCCAATTATTCATGAGAACGAGATAGTAATAGCCATATCACAATCAGGCGAAACTGCCGACACTCTTGCAGCAATTGAACTTGCAAAAGAAAAAGGTGCAACTATTATTGGAATATGTAATGTTGTCGGATCATCTATTGCCAGAGCAACACATGCCGGATCGTATACCCATGCCGGCCCTGAGATTGGAGTAGCATCCACAAAAGCATTCACTGCACAGGTAACTCTCCTTACATTACTTGCGCTTCGTTTGGCTGAAAAAAAAGGAACTATTACAAGGTCCAGATTTCACCAAATATTAAACGAACTGGACAATATTCCGCAAAAAGTTGAGGAAACCTTAAAAACTGATAATAAAATTATTAAAATTGCCGAAAAATTTAAAGACTCACCCAATGCCCTGTATCTCGGCCGAGGTTATAACTTCCCGGTGGCCCTTGAAGGAGCTTTAAAACTCAAAGAGATCTCATATATACACGCAGAAGGGTACCCTGCTGCTGAAATGAAACATGGTCCGATTGCCCTGATCGATCAGGAAATGCCCGTTATTTTCATAGCAACGAATAATAGTATTTACAAAAAAATTATATCTAATATTCATGAGGTGAAAGCACGAAAAGGAAAAATCATTGCTATAGTGACTAAAGGCGACAAGGATGTTGTAGCTCTTGCGGATTATTATATTGATATTCCTGAAACCGATGAAATCCTTGTTCCATTACTATCCACTATACCTCTTCAATTACTGGCGTATCACATTGCAGTTATTAGAGGTTGTAATGTAGATCAGCCACGTAACCTTGCAAAATCCGTTACAGTAGAATAAAACCTATTCAATTTATGCAACCTATTGGGTGTTTCAAAATAGATATTCAGTAGTGTCCGATAAAAAAATTAGACAAGGGAAAAATTCATGTGAATAAATCCCTTGTCATGGTTAAATTTGTAATTACGACAAAACAAATTTACCATGAACAAATCTACAAAATTTAGTGGTCAGCCAATCATAAAACATGTATTGAGTTTTATTGACAACAAAATCGTTTATCGGACAGCTAAGATATTTAATGAATACCTCTTCTTTGATTTCTTCATGAGAACGCAAATGACACTGCAGAGTCGTTCAGCCTAAACTCTCGAATTGCTGCTATCCAGCGAATTCTGACACTCACATTCTCCTCTCTAACTGGCACTCTCCGTCAATTGTGATCATTCTTTATATCTATCAGATTGCCTTTATTCTGCGACTTACAGCCGTCTTATGTTTTACCAGCAAAAAATGTGACTATTATCTCCATTGTACTTAGTCGCCTCTAAATAATTGAATGTCACCTATCTCAATTTGTCCCCTACCGGAAAAGCGGATAGCCAAGCGGAATAAACGGGTTCTTGGATGGGTTTTAAAATCCAGAATATTTTTTCCGTCTTTTAGTTGCTGATTTGTATGCTTTAGACGTATTGTATCTGAGTATTCGATAACCCAAATGTTCACATTAGGTGTAGTACCATTGCACTGGAAGGTGAGGCAGAAGTTCGTGTTTGCTAATATTCTTGCAGTTGGACGATGTGACGGAGGATTATCGAAGCTGATCGGGTCTTGGTAAATATAGGAATGCTTGCCTTTATCGAATTCGAATATAATGTTCAGGGATTTTGTACCGGTGATCTCACAACTCCATTTGGGTGAAGGTTTTTGTGGTATTACCCATATGTCAGAATCGAATATCAAATCATCATTGATTTGCTCGAAATAATATTTAGGCGTTGTCTGTGTTTGTGCTTTCCCAAGGCTTGCCGTTATTTGTTGTATATAAGAAACAACTAAAGGTGTCTTAACGAGGGGTGCTTCGTCGAGTCGGCAACGTAAGTCTTCGAATCCTTTCCGAGCCTTTTTTTCCAAGTCATGTACAACTTGGATTGTGCGATTCTTGTATTTCTCAAGATTCCCAAAAGTATCGAGTAGAGTTGTGGTGATTGCCGGCTCACGAGCGTCGAGAGGAAGTGCAAGCTCTGGAACTTTGACTTGCTTAAAAGATGCACTCACCTTGGGATCATATGACAGGCCAACCACTGGAGTTCCCATGCGGTGGGCAAGAATACATGTGTGGAGTCGCATGGCAAAGACGAGTGTGCAGTATTTGAGGCTGCCAATAATCTGGTCGATTGCATTAGGACCTTCCGGTTCGAGTAGGAGGCACGGAATCGACCTGGGTAATTTTTCGAAGACCTGTTTTAACACATGGCTGTCGTAGGGGTGTCGAAATGGAAGGCCCAACAATGCGATATTTTTTTGTTCACACACATTAATAAGTACCGCGGAGACACGTTCAATAAACGCTTCTTCATCGTGATTTATCCACGGTCGAAGGTTAATTCCCAGCACTTGTCTATTGGCAGAAAAGTCTTGAACGTGTTGAGGAGCTTCTGCATTAGAAATATCGAGAGCGTACACTGGATCGGGAGCCACGTTGACTGTTTTGGTCCAACCGTCGATAGTTTCGAGCAATTCCCGGGAAGCATCATCGCGTACCGTGATTGAATCGGCTTGATCTGACAGGAAACGGAGGTATCGTTTAGCATCTGGGTCTTCCAGCGGACCGACTCCCAAACCAAAGACGTGAAACGGTCGTTTAAAGTTGCATGCCAAAAGTAGCAGCTTGGAGTATCCTGTGATAGAGATGCTGTTATCTGAGAATAGACCAGTTATTCCACCTGCTCTGGCAAAGGTATAATCATTCCAGAGGCCACCTCCTCCAAGTATCACCGAAGTAGCTGAGGCGACTTCTGCTTGGGCCCTGTTGATGTCTCTTCGAGAAAAAGCAGGGAGCGCATGTTCTTGGGTAACTGCAACAGGATTCTCGGCAGCAACAATAATTTTGTAGGGGCTGTCCTTGCTAGTAAAATTCTGGTTTATTGATCGTAATATCAGTTCGTCTCCGATGTTTTTCGCTCCATAATAGCCTATTACTAAGATCCGTTTTTTACAGGATATTCCTCTGTCGACATCGCCCAAAAGTTTTGTCTTAGAGGCCATACTAGCTGCCATTGAACGAGCATTATTCAAGCGGAGTTTAATTTCATCAAGGAACGACAACCATCGATGTTCGTAAAGATGTTCTTTAACTAGCCGTGCAAATGCAGCACGTTTGATACTTTCAAGCCGATAAGGCTGCTTGAGTAACTCATTGAGTTGACCAATTAAGTCATCGATATCACGGTAACCAATAATTTCACTATCGTAAGTAAAATAGTTTTCTATTTCGTCAAAACGTTCGGTGCATAAGACGCCACCGTTTGCGATAGACTCGAATACACCGCACTTTACGTTAACGAATCCCGCACGAGTTCGTGGAAAGTTAATATGGATTTTCCCCTCGCGCATGGCTTGTATTTGGCGGACACCGGTCACTGATTCGCTACCGGGTGTATTCCAGCCATTACCGTAAAGCCGCACGTTGTTAATTGATCGAGATACCATAGTCATAGCGTCAACCCGTTCAGGACGACCATATGCGTGGCCCATGCAGATCACATCAGCGGACAGCTCTGGGGCGGCGGTAGTGTTAGCGCTCGCGTAGCCTCGATCTACTCCAAATGGAAATAACACCGTGTTGTCCAAGCCTTCTTTATGATAGCGTTCTAGGGCGAGCTGAGAGTTCGTACCATGCAAGAAAAACTGGCCCACATGTTCAATCATGCTGTTTTGTACATCCGGGTCGGAAAGGGTCAAGCCGACCAAGATCAAACCTTTTTCTTTCAAGCTCTTCGCATCTTCAGCCCGAAAACAAATGCCGCCCGCAATACACATCACGATTGTTGGTCTGAATCGATTCAAATACGGTTCGAGTAACTCAATATTTATATATATAGGCCCTTCACCTGAAATTCTGGGGGGAAGATTATATACCAAGGGAATGCATCTGAAATCCAGAAAAAGAGTGTCGTGTCCTAAATTCTCCAGCGCTCGCAGCAGGCACCCTACAGTGTCCGTCTCTCCACACACATAGGTTCCAATTGCAAGTATACGCCACATGCGTGGACTTTGTATAACCTCTTGACGTAATTTTTGACGTTGTTGCTCTAATGAGGGTAGTTGTATGTGAAGATTAATAGGAGTTTTTTCAATTGAATTATCCTCCTGTTGCTCTTTCAGCTCTGCTGGGTGCTCAAGAAAATATCGAGCACGATCTGCATCTGAAAGCTTTCTCCATTTACTTGAGCCTGTAACGAGCTTTTCCAAGAGGAGCGCTCTTGCATGAGCGCTAAAAAAACGCTGGAAATGTTCATTAGTTTGTTTGGATATTCTTGTAAGCGTATCGATATCGCTTGTCAGGGTATTGAGGATTTCAGCAGCTTGAGTTCGATTTTGTGCCACCATAACAGTAGGAAGTGCTTCTTTGACTAAGTCTCCATTTAAACTAATGATGGGTAACCCTGACGCAGCATACTGCACAATGCGGCTAGGAACCTGGAATGATCCGAGGTCAGCTAGTTCCGGAAAGTCGTATTTTGAACCGGTGTAGCTGGAAAAGTTTTGCGATATATTCAGAGCGAACCTCGATTTCCTAAGAATCTCTGTAACTCCTCCTTTATGGTTGTCCGCATCCTCAATGTAACCACCATGCAAGTTATAGGGATCATTATCGACTATGCCAAATATGCGTGCACTCACTGGTAATGAAGCGATTATATCGTAGCGCGTTTTTCTAACTGGACCAGTGCAATTGCCTAAAAACACCAAATCCCATTCAGCTAAGTTGGGCGAATAACAGTAGGGAAAAAACTTTTGAGAAGTCCAGAACGGGAAGTTTATACCTGGCTGATGGTTGTTATTTGCGTAAAATTCAAGCACATGCTCGGGACCACAGTGAAGCACCAAATCATAGTGATCGACTATCTCCTTGTAACAAATATTATATAGTACCGGATCATCCGGTAGCCAAACCACTGTTATGACACCGAGGTGCTTTGCATAGTTCACCATTTGAGGTGTCAATGTTGACGCACGGAATACGAATAATATATCGGGGTGCAGTTCAAGGGCTTTTTCCAATGATGAATTTATAGTGGCAACATCTTCTTGGTCAACCGGAAATTCATGACCTCGCCATATGGGCCCGGTTGCGTTTACACAGTGTCCATTCTCAATGTGTGCTTGTTCTAAACTATCGCACACGTGACGTTCAAGAATGGTGTCAAAAAGGCAAAATGATAGTGACATGTTATCATTTATTATTAATTATATATTTAAGGAACATCCCTAGCCTGAATAATCATAAAAAAACAAAAAAAGTGGAAAAGAAGTTTGGTTATCTCATTGATACACAGTATATTTGAGGTGTAAAAAACAACAAATCTTTCCCATGAGTAAAATTAATAATAATTATCATACACAAGGTGCTGAATTTTCAAAATCTTGTCCCACTACCATTTTTGATTTATTAGAATTTGGAAAAAAGAAAGTTGAAGTCAGTTTCACCATGGAAGAAACTTCTAATGATGGTGGATTGCTTTTACTATAAGAAGTGGATAATCAGATTGGGTAGATTGACAGCTTAATAGGATGCTTACAAGACGACCGCCACCAAGGTTATGTAAAGCACAGTATTGGTAACCCTTCGGCCTGATACATCTTGACAGGCGATTATATCCCACTTACCTTTGCCGCCAAAAACATTATGGGAGACGTATCAAAAAAAGAACGTGAACAGCAGATGTTCCGGTTTATTGAACAATGCCATTCCTGTGATAAGACTTACAAGGAGTTTTGCCTGGAGCACAACATACCTGAATGGAAGTTTTATTACTGGCAAAATAAGTACAGGGAGTATCAACAGCCCCGGGGCTTTGTTCCGGTAAATGTAAATAAATCCAAAACAGGTATCCAAAACAATATAGAGATCCATTACCCCAATGGTATACATATCCATCTTCCACCACAAACCGGAATGACAACGGTAAAAGCATTGATCGGGATTCTGTAACATTATGTTCAGCTTAACTTCCTCGCTTCAATATTACCTGTATCGTGGTGCAACTGATATGCGTAAAAGTTTTGACGGGCTGTGTGGTATAGTACAAAACCAGTTATACCGGAACCCGACATCCGGCGAGGTATTTATTTTTATCAACCGCCGGCGTGACAAAATAAAACTATTACACTGGGAAGCAGGCGGCTTTGTATTGTATTACAAACGCCTTGAATCCGGAACTTATGAAATACCGCAGATGGATGACCAGGAATATGGTGTATTGAACTGGCCCGATCTGGTGATGATGATAGAAGGAATATCCCTGAAAAGCATACAAAAAAGAAAACGATTTTCCAACTAAAGTTATCCACTTCAAACCCTTGATAACTCTGACATTTTAACGGATTTACCGAGCCTGTTTTTGGTACTTTTGCGAGTATGAAATCCAACCAGGGGAATATAAGCGAAGACACTATTATTCATTCCAAAGAAGAGTATCAAACCCTTGTATCGGAAAATGCACGCCTTACGACAGAACTTGAATATTTAAAGCACGAACTTGATAAACTAAAGCGGATGATTTTCGGAAGTAAGAGCGAGCGCTTTATACCTGTTGATCCGGGACAGCTGACTTTTGATATGGAGCTGGAAAAACAACAGCCCCCCGAACCACAGACGGAAACTATTTCCTACACCCGTGCAAAATCGAAAGAAGAAAAGAAACCGGGCCATGCCCGTATGCCATTGCCAGCACATCTGCCAAGGGAAGAATATATTATAGAACCCGAAGAAGATGTATCGGATTGTAAAAAGATAGGCGAAAACATCACAGAGATACTGGAATACAAACCAGGGAAATTATATGTAAAGAAATACATCCGCCCTAAATATGCCAGACCGGATGAACAAGGTATCATTACGGGGGAACTTCCCACACTTCCCATACCAAGAGGCAATGCAGGTCCTGGCTTGTTAACCCAACTGATCATCAGCAAGTATGTCGACCACCTTCCGTTCTACCGCCAGGTGCAGCAGTTCAAGCGCCAGGATGTTATCCTAGCGGAATCCACCATTAATGATTGGTTCCGGGCTACATGCAATTTGCTTGATCCCTTGTATGAAAAGTTAAAAGAAAGATTACTTCAAACCGATTACCTGATGGCCGATGAAACCCCGATAAAGGTGCTGACTTCCCAGAAAAAGAATGCATCACATAAAGGATATCATTGGGTGTATTATTCACCGGTTAAAAAAATCGTCTGTTTTGATTATCAGAAAGGTCGCAGTCGTGAAGGGCCGGAGGGATTTCTGAAAGATTTTACAGGCACCCTACAGAGTGATGGTTACAAAGTTTACGATATATTCGGGGAAAAACAAGACATAAAGCTACTGGCCTGTATGGCCCATGCAAGAAGGAAGTTTGATGAAGCAAAGGATAATGACCCCCAGCGAGCAACCATTGCCCTGAAATATATACAAAAGCTTTACAAAACCGAGCGTAAAGCACGCGAAGAAAAACTCTCTGCTGAAGCCAGGAAGCAATTGCGCGAAAGAGAATCAGTGCCCGTGTTGCTGGAGTTGGAGGTATGGCTGAAAAAAGAACTGGTAAAAGTGTTGCCCAAAAGTGCCATTGGCCAAGCCATTGCCTATACGATAAACCTATGGAAGCGGTTGAAGGCTTATACCGAAGATGGCCGATATGAGATTGATAACAATTTGGTGGAAAACTCAATCCGCCCGGTAGCACTGGGACGAAAAAATTATTTGTTTGCCGGCTCTCATGAAGGAGCCAAACGGGCAGCCATGATGTATTCTTTTCTTGGGACGTGTAAACAAAATGATGTTGAACCTTTTGCCTGGCTGAGGGATGTCATATCCCGCATATCTGATCACAAGGCAAACCGCTTGCAGGAATTGCTGCCTCCAAACTGGAAAGCACTGCCTGAAAATCATCAATAAGTTTTTTTCTTAATTTAGCAAGGTGTAGTAGACCGAAGGGTTACGT
>DAOWEV010000153.1 GCA_030638325.1 Bacteroidales bacterium | reverse complement strand
TTGAGAGTTGAGAGTTGAGAGAAGTCCGAAGACGGAAGTCCGAAGTCCGAAGACGGAAGTCCGAAGTCCGAAGACGGAAGTCCGAAGTCCGAAGTCCGAAGTCCGAAGACGGGAACAGAAACCCTATCATCGTCAACCGCCTACCGCCTACCGCCTACCGTCCTGTTTTCCTAATAACCAATTTCCCCGAGTAGCTTCCCTTCCCTGTCTTCAGTGTAACAAAATACAATCCATCCGTCAGGTTTCTTAAATCATAAGATAACGAGAGCTGGCCTTTGTTAACATCTTTGCTCATCAGATGGGATACTGCTTTTCCTGCAGTGTTATAGATTGTTAGCTCTATATGACAGGGTTCCGTTACATTGAAGCTGATGGTAACATTTCCATTTGAAGGGTTCGGAAATACTTTCAGATGATGCGGATTTTGACTTATATCATCTTCATCAATGGCGGCTGCAGGGTTATAATAAGTACTATAAACACCATTGCCATGTGTTGCGATCGCAACAAATCCATCCGTTTGCCTGGCATCGACCATATCTATGATCACATTTCCGATATTTTCATTTCCTTCCTGTGCCCAGATGGTTGAATCCCCTTTCATTTCAGTAGTCGAAAAAAGGCCGACAGAGGTTCCTGCAAAATATACGGTATGGCCTTGGGAGGTCAGTTTTTCCACCCACCTGACGGAAGGGCCGGAACCTGAACCATCAGGATACTCTTCAAGATTTCCGCCCTGGGCTGTCCATGTTGTACCTCCATCCTGTGATTGGAAAATGCTCATAACACTATAATTTGAGAAGACGACTACCAGATTGTCAGCATTTTCGGGATCAACGTCTATACATGCAATATAAGCATTCAAAGGAAAATTTTCACCGGTAATTTCAACAGGAACAGGATTACCCGTATGTGCCTCATCCAGCCTGAATACCTTGCCCAGGTCCGTCCCATAAAAAAGACGGTTTGCCGGATTTTTTGAAACGCTCACAATGGTGATTTGGGAGGCTTCCCCAACATCTACGTGACTTAGGTGTTCCCATCCCACATTCCGGAGGTTGGTATCATGAGCGGCAGCTTTCAAATCAAATTTCCGCCACATACTCTTTTTGGTAGGCAGGTAAAACGTTTTGTTATCGTTCGGATCAAGGATAAAGTTCTGATAAAAAGGAAAAATGGGATTGGATCCCATTAACGGGTTGTAATATTTTAGCAAGGTGTCGGGCAATTGATAGAAAATGTCTTTGGTATTCATCTGTTCATCAAACAGAGATGTCCATATATTTCCACTATAAGCTGAGAGTGCACAATATTCACGATTATCGGCGATCACTGTTGCAAATCCATCATAACATATATCAATACTGACCCAGAATTGTGCAACATTGTCAGTAGCTGTATAATACCAGTTATTGTCCTGTAATCCACCCAGGATATAGTCATCCCCAACAGCGGCATGATCAACACAGACAGAGTAGAACTGTGAAGTAACCAGTCTGTTATTCATGCGATCCCAGTAGGTTGGCGTTACCATACAGTTTTCAGTTTTTTGTATACCCCCGTCATTACACATGAATAATATATCAGGGTCTGAAGGTAAGAAAGCAATATCGTGATTGTCGGGATGCAGCTGGTGAATTGAATCCATATCGAAAGGATATCCTCCCATCCAACTGGTATGCAATGTATCTGCAAATCCCGTTGTAGAGCGAAAAAGCTCCATTCCTGCCAGAAACACCACATTTTCATCATCAGGTTTGACATTCAGGGTAATGGTATATCCACCGTACACAATAAACGCATTAGGATAACTGGTAAAGTTTCCATCTCCTCCGCCGGGCATGAATTGTGTCCTGTCTTCCCAAACTCCGAGGTCACTTATCGGATTATAATTATATTTCCAGAATGTGTTCTCCGTGTTGAATATTCCACTGAACGGCACCAATGTGTCTGAAGCTGTCTCAGTAACCAGGTATACTATATTTTCATTGGAAGGAGCAACCGCCAGTTTCATGACCCTTGTCTGCGGGGGGAAATTATCAGGTGTGATATTGGTCCAGCTCAAACCATCGACAGATCTCCATATCCCGGCTTTTTGTGGCCGGTCGGGTGACCAGCAATAGCTGCTCAGAGCTGCGTAGAGCACGCCATCCGAAGTACAGACCACATCGGTTGCAAAAGATTTGGCATTCAGATC
>DAOWEV010000097.1 GCA_030638325.1 Bacteroidales bacterium | reverse complement strand
CACCATATTCCTATCAGGCATAAAATCCTTAAAGGTCCAGTAATAATGATTTATAAGGCCAGTTGTTTCTTTTGAGTCGGGCTGGTATGAAATTGAATCAATGATGATGTTATCCGGAAATATCAATTCAAAGCTGACCAGCTCCAGTGGCCGGTTCCACGTGGCTGTGGTGGTTAATATATATTCGGCTTTGTTGGCCATTAATTTCTGGCGACATGATATCTCGTATATTTCAATCCCATAGGGTTCGATATCTATAAAAAAAGAAGCTCCCTTGCTGCTGGAATTACGAAAAACATTTTTCCCGGAAGACTTCCGGATCATGATCACAGAATCTACGGGGCCGTACGCAGGATCAACCGGAAAAGGGTAAAACATAACTTGCCTGAGTGATGTTTCTCCAATATTGCAGAAATAGTAATCCCCGCTTACCACGAAATATTCACCCTGCAACTCAAATGTCAGATCTTCCCGGACGAATTCAATATCCTGGCCAAAAAGCCCGCTATGTAAAAAGGATAAAAGGAATATTACGAGACCGGCATGCTTCATCTTGCCAGGATCATGGTAGAGGAAGCAAGTCTTTTATGACCCATCTCAAAACTACAGATATAGGTACCGGGTTTTAGTGAGAGGGTATTTGTGTTCAGTTCCAGCTCATAAGTGTTTGAGCCATTCAAGGCATGCATTGGTTTTATTGCCAATAGCTCCCCGGCAGTATTATAGATCTTAATAATGGCTTCTGAGGATCCGGGTTGAAAAGGCAACTCAGCAATAATTTTAGTGTTTTCAGAAAACGGGTTGGGGTAGTTATAGAGGGAAACGCTTTTCCGATCATCAATTTCAGGAATCCCAAGTAAAAGTGTATCCAGCACAAACTCAAAATAATTATTGGAATCCGGTTCCACACTCACAACAGTATCCCAGATGGGATCAATATCCCTGATAAAAATGAAGTGATATTTTCTGCAAAACATATCGTCAGCATAGAAAAAGCCTGTATCATCCGTCATGACATATGGAACCGTTGGGATTGTACCATAATGCATGACTTCATCACAATATATAAGCCTTATTTCCGGTAATGGATTGAGTTGCTGGTCAAGGACCATTCCCTGGAACAGGGCCTTTTTATTAACCTCTAAGGGGTCTGATCCAATGGAATTCGGTTTTTCTTTCACAGTCCAGTAAAAGGTTTCAGGGTACCATGGATCATAAAGAAGAAATTCCTGACAGGCAACTGATTCTTCGCCCACCGGGGCCGTTACCCATGATATATTGGGTTCAGGAACTTCTCCAAAAGTAAGGCCATACCAATCTATAATAAACCACTGTGACGAAAAACATTCCTCAAGAAAGACATAGTCGCCCAAGGGATCAATGAAAAATGGAGATTGCATATCCTCATTGGTGATCACTATGACCTCCCCGGCAACAACTAGGATTCCGGGATTAAACATTGCCGTATCGTACAAACCAACCAATCTGATGCTATCCAAAGCGCCAGACCCAAAGTCTGTAAAAACCATTTCCATAATCCAGCCATCATCACTGAAATACAATTCTGTGATGATCGGTGGAGGAATTATCGGATTGGCCTTTGAAACAGGCCCGTTGATAAGTATCAGGAAAGCCAGCACTGCTATTGTGCCGAGGATCCTTTTGTTTACATTTTTTATAACAACCATGGCAAGCAAATATTTTTTTACAACTGGTAAAGTTAATAATTCTTTGCGAAAAATCAAAATTGTCTGTTTGGGCTAAAGCCCGGTTAATAATCCGTAATCTTATTAAACGGCATAAATGCCGTTCCTAATTATTTTGGCTTATTTCATAAAACTAATAATTTCCAGTGAAAAATTAAAATTTAGGCTATATTTTATTTTGATGTGCTGGGGATAAAATAAACTTTGCCAAAAATCCCGAAGGGATTGAACAATAATAACCGTATGCGAAGCGTACGGAAACAAACGAAATAACAATCAGAACCCCGAATGGGGTTCAACAAACAACACCAATATGGCAGTTATAGTTCAACTCCTTTGGAGTTGAGGGCACATTTTCATTTTTTACCACAGGTTTCACCAGTGGTTATTTTTGTAAAACCGCTTCGCGGTTCACGATAGATTTACGAATATCTCTAAGTTCCGAAAGACAATATGGAGAATCCTTCGGCAAAATGCATTTTAGGGCTTGTATTTCTTCTGCCAGCACATCAAAAAAATATTTACCCAACATTTACCATTCCACCATCCCAACAATCCTACAGTCCTATAGTCCCTCAGTCTCTCAGTCCCTCAGTCCTTCCACCATTCCACCATTCCATTCCCCATTGTTGAAAAGTTACAATGATTTAAAGCAAGCTTAATGGATTTTTTCACCCCAATTATAATACCTTTGTGCGGCTTTGGAAAAAGGAATGAAAACAGATTTTTTAAATGACCTGAATGAGGCACAGCAGCACGCTGTAGCTCATACGGAGGGGCCTTCTATGGTCATTGCCGGGGCCGGATCGGGCAAGACCAGGGTGCTTACCTACCGTGTGGCCTATCTCATACGGACAGGGGTGGATCCATTTCATATCCTGGCCCTCACTTTCACCAACAAAGCAGCCCGTGAGATGAAGGAGCGCATCATGAATCTGGTGGGCATGGAGGCCAAAAATGTCTGGATGGGGACCTTTCACAGCATCTTTGCGAGGGTACTGAGGATGGAAGGGAACAGGCTGGGATACACCTCAAATTATTCCATTTACGATACCCAGGATTCGCGGAACCTGGTCAAAGCCATCGTCAAAGAATTACAGCTTGATAATAAAGTATATACACACAACTTTGTCCACCACAAGATATCCATCGCCAAAAACAACCTGATCTCTCCGGTCGACTATAACCAGGACCCCGATATCATTACGGCAGACCAGATGAGCGGAAAACCCCAGATCGGGGCCATCTATAACATTTACAACAACCGGCTGAAAAAGGCGGATGCCATGGACTTCGACGACCTGCTGTTCAACACCTACCTCTTACTCCGGAATTTCCCGGAGGTCATGATCAAATACCAGCGGAAATTCAAATACATCCTCGTGGATGAATACCAGGATACGAATATTGTACAATACAACATTGTCAAGAGGCTGGCTGCCAACAATGAGAACTTATGCGTGGTAGGCGATGATGCCCAGAGCATTTATGCTTTTCGCGGAGCCAACATCAGGAATATTTTGAACTTCAAGAAAGACTATCCCGGTCATGCTCTTTTCAAATTAGAACAGAATTACCGTTCCACGAAAAATATTGTGAACGCAGCAAACTCCATCATCAAAAACAACCAGAAACAGATCTTTAAAAAAGTCTGGACCTCGAACGATGAAGGAGCCCGGATACACCTCCTGAAAGCCAGGACTGACACTGAAGAAGGCTCGCTTGTGGTCAATTCCATCTTTGAAAATAAGATGAACAACCGTATGGGTAATGAGGCTTTTGCGATACTTTACCGAACGAATGCCCAGTCGAGGTCTTTTGAAGAAGCCCTCCGAAAACTGAATATCCCCTATCGTATATACGGTGGATTATCCTTTTATAAGAGAAAAGAGATCAAAGACCTGCTGGCCTATTTCAGGCTTGCCATAAACAATAAAGATGAGGAAGCCCTGAACCGTGTCATCAACTATCCTGCCCGGGGTATCGGCAAGACCACAATTGAAAAAGCTGTTGTTGCAGCGAGGGAGGCTGACAAAAGCATGTGGGATGTGATCGGAGATCCCGATAAATACCGCTTAAAAGTCAACTCCGGGACCAGGCAAAAGTTACAGGACTTCTCTATGATGATCAGGAGCTTTACGGCCATGTTATTCTCTAAAAATGCCTATGATCTTGCAAGGCATATTGCATATTCAATACGTATCCTGAAAGATGTATCTGAAGACCAGACACCGGAAGGGATCAGCAGGCTGGAGAACCTGGACGAATTGCTGAATGCTATCAAAGAGTTCACGGAAGACAGCGATGAGCTTTCCGGAGAGGAAAAAAAGAAAGAATACCGGACGCTGGATGAGTTTATGCAGGATGTTGCTTTGCTTACCGATGCAGACGAAAAAGATAAAGAAAACCGTGACCATGTTTCGCTGATGACGGTTCATGCCGCCAAAGGTCTGGAGTTCCCGTATATTTACGTTGTGGGGCTGGAAGAAAACCTTTTTCCGTCCATTCAATCCCTTCACAACCGGGCTGACTTGGAAGAAGAGCGACGGCTCTTTTATGTGGCTGTTACACGAGCCATGGTAGCCCTTACGCTTTCCTTTGCTCAAAACCGCTACAGGTGGGGCAACCTGACTTATTGCGAACCCAGCCGGTTTATTGAGGAGATAGATAATCAATATATCGAACATCCAAAAAAAGTCCATATTCCGGGGATGGGCAACGAAACCCCAAAAAAAGCCTCCTTTCAGCAAGGTGTCACACCCCTTGACTTCAAGGGAAGAAACTTGAAAAAATTGTCTGCCGCTGCAAGATCTGATGACGTGCCGCCCGGCGATTTTGCCATTATCGATGACCTGCAACCTGGCATGCAAGTGGAACACCAGCGGTTTGGCCAGGGCAAGGTATTACAACTTGAAGGATACGGGGGCTCAAAAAAAGCAACAATCTTCTTTCAGTCGGTTGGTCAGAAGCAGTTGTTGCTCAAGTATGCGAGACTGAAAATTTTGTAATGATGCTTCCAACGAAGACAGGGTATTGCGAGCGCAGCGAAGCAATCTGCCGGCACCCCCTCAATCCCCTCAGTCCCTCAGTCCCTTAGTCTCTCAGTCCTACAGTCCACCATTTCATCATTCCACCATCAATAAAAGTGAATTTCTAAGTAAAATAGTGTTCAATCAAAATATTTCCATATCTTTGCAGTTCTAATTTTAGAAACTAATTTATCCGGTTAATCCCCTTCATTAAATTATTTTCATTGGTATTTACCACATTTACTGATATTTAAATTCATATTTTTCATGGAATACAACACTCAGCGTAATCACCTGACTATACCGGTATACGGCAGGAACATACAAAAGATGATCGACCAGTGCATCGCTATAGAAGACAGGGAAAAAAGAACGAAAACAGCCGAACTGATCATTAATGTGATGTCGCAGATGACCCCAAAAAACAGAGAAATAGGAGATTTCAAGCAAAAATTATGGGATCATCTTATGATCATCTCCGATTTCAGGCTGGATGTGGACTCTCCCTATCCGCCACCTGACAGAAGTATACTTACATCCAAACCGGAAAAGGTCCCCTACCAGGATAATCATATAAGGTTCCGGCATTATGGGAAAAACATCGAGATGATGATCAAGAAAGCCGTTGAATATCCCGAAGGGAACGAAAAGGATACCCTGGTGAAAGTCATTGCCAATCACATGAAAAAATCATATCTGAACTGGAACCGGTCTTCTGTTGACGATTCACTTATTTTGCTGCATCTCGAAGAGCTAAGCGGTCATCAGTTAAAACTTGATACAAATATGAAGCTGGCCCGTACAAGTGATATCCTTGTCATGAGTAAAAAGAAAAAAGTGTCGGTAAAAACCAACAATAATAATAAAGGCAGAAAAAAATACCAATGAGTTCATTTGAGATTAACGGGGGCCGGAAACTGAATGGGAAAATCACACCCCAGGGAGCTAAAAACGAAGCCCTGCAGGTCATCTGTGCCACCCTTCTCACACCTGAAAAAGTCACCATTGAAAATATCCCCCTGATAAAGGATGTAAATATTCTAATTGAATTGATGGGAGATCTTGGAGTAAGGGTGGAAAACCCTGCTCCCAACACATTTTCATTCCAGGCCGACCAGGTTGACCTGGAATACCTCAGGAGTGATGATTTCATGCGAAAAGCTTCCAGTATCCGGGGATCGGTCATGCTGTTGGGACCATTGCTGACTCGCTTCCACCTTGGATATCTACCTCAGCCCGGTGGTGATAAGATCGGCCGGAGAAGGCTCGACACACATTTTACAGGCCTCCAAAATCTGGGCGCCAAATTTCATTTTGACCAGACAGAACAAATTTATAAGATTGAAGCTGGCCATCTTCAGGGCACAAATATGCTGCTCGATGAAGCTTCAGTCACCGGCACTGCTAATATTGTAATGGCTGCCACTCTGGCAGCAGGGACAACCACCATTTTTAATGCAGCCTGTGAGCCCTATCTGTTGCAATTGTGTAGTATGTTGAACCGGATGGGTGCTAAGATATCGGGTGTTGGGTCCAACCTGCTGACCATCGAAGGGGTGGATTATCTAAAAGGTTGCTCACACAGGCTTCTGCCGGATATGATAGAGGTAGGCAGTTTCATCGGATTGGCTGCGATAACACAGTCTGAAATTTCAATCAGGGATGTAGAGTTGTCTGCTCTTGGCCTGATCCCGGAAGTGTATTCCAGGCTGGGCATTCATATTGAACAAAGAGGAAAGGATATATTTATTCCGGAACATCAGGAATATGAAGTCAGGAATTTTATGGACGGGTCTATCATGACCATAGCCGATGCCCCGTGGCCAGGCTTTACACCCGACCTGATCAGTATTATGCTGGTGGTAGCAACCCAGGCTAAAGGAAGTGTGCTGATCCATCAGAAAATGTTTGAAAGCAGGCTCTTCTTCGTTGATAAATTGATTGATATGGGCGCCAAGATCATCCTTTGTGACCCCCACAGAGCCACCGTAATTGGGATTAACAGGGAGTACCCCCTGAGAGGCATAGAAATGGTCTCTCCCGATATCCGTGCCGGCGTTGCCCTTTTGATCGCCGCCCTCTCGGCCGAAGGAAAAAGCACTATCCACAATATTGAACAAATTGATAGGGGATATCAGCGGATAGATGAAAGGTTGAGGGAGTTGGGAGCGCAAATCATCAGGAAAAACTGATAATTTACAGTTTACAATTTAAAATTTATAATTTCTTAAGTTCCATCTCCATCTCCATTACATTTGCCGGTTTGGAAAGTATTATTCTGTTGCTGTCCAATAATAATAAGCTCGGGGTTGCATAAATGTAATAATCACCTACAGTCTTTCCATCCCAGCCCTGGAGTTCGGCTACGTTGATCCAGCCCATCTGCTTTTCGTCCAGTGCTTGCCTCCATGCCGCCCGGTCAGCATCTACAGAAATGCCAATAATTTCTATTGAATTTTTGAATTTCCTATAAATTTCCTCTAGTTCCGTTATCGCATCTGAGCAATGCGGGCACCAGCTTGCCCAAAACACAAGGAGTACGTATGGCTTGTCTATTGCAGAAAGTCTTACAAGGCTTCCATTAACATCATGAATCTCAAAATCAGGAGCTTTCTTCCCCACCGACATTTTTTTAAACCCCTCAATCCTCTCCCGCAGTTTATCCTGCTCCTGGTCACTAATACATGAATTATCCAACACAAAATTTTCCACGAGGTGGGTCAGGACTTTCTCAAAACCAAAATGCTGAAAGCCATCTATCATATAGTTGATAAACACCTCCTGTAGTTTTTTATTATCCCCGGTGAATTTCATAAGAGAATCAATCCCGGTAATGAAATCATCCTCCTGCTTGTCCATCCTGACGCCAGGGGTCACATATAACGATAAATAATCAATAAGCTTTGCCGGGGGCAATGGAGTATAAACGATCAGCGTATCCGACATGTCCACATCATCGAAATAATGTGCTCTTAAATGATTTTTCCTGGTCTGTGTCAATCCCGAAGGGTCAATTTCAGGCAGTTGATCCCAGTGTATGATATTCATAACAAATCTATCATAATGATCCTGGTAAATATCATTCAGATAGTCATTGTATTCCAATTCCAGCTTAAAATAATGGCTTTCCAGATCATAATAAAAAGTATCTTTCTGTGGGTAATACATTAGCAAAGGCCCAAGCAATTCAAGTCGCCTGCCATAACTGATTTTTCTGACGAGATAATCAAAGAAGATTTCGTTCTCCAGTGAATTTTCAACGATCAGGCTATCCAGCCTGAGATCTTTCCCGGTAATGATAGTTACATCCTCGTTATTATAAATAAAATCCAGTCCTGTAGTATTATTTATCTCCAGCCTGTACATTCCGGAATGTGCCATTGTATCAATACTAAAACTGATATTTCCCCGGTTGTCGGAGAGCGTTGAATCGACGATCATCTGGTCATGTCCATGAAATTCCTTCAAAAAAACCGGCTGGTTCGATAAGCCCTGAACCGTAAAATGAAAGCTATGGTGCTGGGCCTTCGAAATAAAAACATTCAGTGTCAACAAAAAGAATACAAGTACTAAAGTGTATGTTTTTTTATGGTTCATCATTTGATATATTTGCTCAAGAATGGGGCAAAATTATAAAAAGCATTAAAAGATTGTTTTAATTTTATGGTTTTACCGTTATTTTATTGGAAATGTGTAAATAAAAAAATGCGTAAATGCTTAAATAGGTAAATGCTATTTATTGTTCCTGCATTCAATCATTTTAGCATTCAATCATTTTAGCATTTAATCATTCAATTCATGATAGAACCAATTTTATTATGCGCCTTTTCCTGACATTATGTCCTGTTAGGATGGTAATGGCAAACAATTTGTAAATGACCTTAACTAACCTCTTTAATCTATGAAT
>DAOWEV010000126.1 GCA_030638325.1 Bacteroidales bacterium | reverse complement strand
TGCTCGAATAAAATTAAAAAGGCTTTATCCGTCATTTCAAGATTAACATAACACTAGTAACCCATGACCTAAAACCTCAATCCTTGATTCACGTTAGCAATTGAAGTCTGAAAAAAAACTGTCCGAATATGGACATCCGGTTTGCGAAAACGTACAACCCAAACGTGACAATTGATAAATAAATATTATATTTGTTTGTTTAATAAGGCTTTCTGAAAATTGGCATTATTTTGGCACCTCGAAAGCGTTTACCAACTATTTTACCGCTATTGTCCGGAAAAAAATAATACATATTTACATGTCGTACCTACGGCACTTTTTTAAAGCACTAGTTCATTGTTCTACTACAAATATCCCGCACCTCTGGTGCTAATGAACATAGCCTCGTAGAGGCGAAATATTTGTAGAAATAGGTAACAATCAATGTAGAAGCCCCATAGGGGCGAAATATGAAATAGCTATATTATTTCCAATGATTTAAATACAATTAGTATTATTTAGTCGGATAGTTCTTTGAATTGCATCCATTGGGCGGGGGAAATGGAACAATGGAATGATGGAAAAATGGAATGATGGGAAAATAGAATGATGGAATTGTAGAAAAATGCCTACCTGGCTGGACGGACAGGGAATGATGGGGAAATAACTAACTCCGTCCTTTAGGGCGGAGAAAGAAATAAGAATAATAACCGGGCTTTAGCCCAAAACTTATAAGAAGTGAACATAACCACCATGAAAGAAGGTGGATTTCTAATTCAAATTAAACTAAACTAATTTATTATGAAAAAGATTCTCCTGATCATTGTTACTTTTATTCTTTTCACCGGGTTTCTGAACGCTCAGGACGAAGCCAGGTTGCTGAGGTTTCCTGCCGTTCATGGCGATCAACTCGTATTCACTTATGCCGGTGATCTGTATACTGTGAACACGGATGGTGGAATTGCCCGGAAACTAACCGGTCATGAAGGTTTTGAATTGTTTGCCAGGTTCTCTCCGGATGGTTCTGAACTGGCATTTACCGCCCAGTACGATGGCAATACTGAAGTTTATGTGATGCCTGCTGAAGGCGGGGCGCCAATTAGGCTGACTTATACCGCCACACTTGGAAGGGATGATATGTCTGACAGGATGGGCCCGAACAACATTGTGATGACCTGGACCAATGATGGGAAAAATGTTATTTACAGGTCACGGAAGCAGTCATTTAATTCTTTCAAAGGGCAACTGTTCAGTGTGCCTGCAGAAGGAGGTGTTTCTTTGGAAATACCACTTTCCACAGGAGGATTCTGTAGTTATTCACCGGATGGTGAGAAGCTCGCCTTCAACAGGGTCATGAGGGAATTCAGGACATGGAAATATTACAAAGGCGGCATGGCAGACGATATCAGGATTTTTGATTTTCAGACAGGTGAGGTTCAAAACATCACCAATAATGACGCCCAGGAAATGTTCCCGATGTGGCACGGTGATAAGATCTATTTTCTTTCAAACCGCGACCGCACCATGAATCTTTTTGTATGGGATACACAAGACAAGACGACAACCAAGCTCACAAACTATACGGAGTATGACATCAAATTCCCTTCCCTCGGAGATGAGGCTATTGTTTATGAAAACGGAGGATTTATTTACCTGTTCGACCTGAATACACTCGAAGCCAAAAAGCTTCAGATCATGATCAACGATGATTTTATTGCCGGCAGGAACGAGATCAAAGACGCTTCTAAATTGATCACCAATGCCGAAATATCTCCTGATGGTAAGCGCTTACTTTTCAGTGCCCGGGGAGATGTCTTTACCATACCTGCCGAACATGGTGTTACCAGGAATCTGACCGAAAGTCCGGAAGCCCACGACCGCAATGCAGTCTGGTCACCTGATGGTAAGCACATTGCTTACGTTTCCGATGAAAGTGGAGAATTTGAAATATATATCACCCCCCAGGATGGTTCCGGAGATGCCGTTCAGTTAACCACCGGCGGTGATACCTATAAATATGCCGTAGAGTGGTCGCCCGACAGTAAAAAGATAATGTGGGCGGATAAAAAACTGAGGCTGCAATATATTGACATAGAAAGCAAAAAGATTACCCTGGTCGGCCAGGAAGATGTCTGGGAGTATTTCAATTACAACTGGTCCCCCGATAACAAGTGGATCGTTTATACGGCTATGGAACCCGGTTTCTTTGGCAGGGTAGAGCTATATAATCTGGAATCCGAAGAAAAATACCCCGTGACAGGCGATTGGTATTCTTCTGCCGGCGCTTCATTCAGTTGCGATGGTAAATATATTGTCTTTAACTCCGACCGGGATTTCAACCCGATATACAGTAATACGGAATGGAACCATGCCTATCAGAATATGAACAGGATATACCTCGTGGTTTTATCAAAAGATAACCCGAACCCGTTTGCGCCTGAAAATGATGAGGTTGAGATAGATGAAGATGATGGGACGGAAGAAGAGAATGGAAATGGGGATGATGAAAACGGTGAAGAAGAGAAGGATGAAGATATAAAGATAGACACAGAAGGTTTACAGGACAGGATCATCAGCCTGCCTGTAAAAGCTTCTAATTACTGGGGTGCTGAATGTATCGGGGATAAAATCTATTATAATGAACGTTCTGCCGGTGGGGATGGGATATTCCTGAAGATGTACGACCTCAAGAAAAAGAAAGAGATTGAACTCGGTAAAGATTATGGGTTCGAGATCTCTGCCGATGGCAAGAAAATGCTGGTGGCACAGAAGGATAAATATGCCGTTATTCCACTGCCTTCAGACAAGATCAAGCCTGAGAAATTTGCAGACCTGTCGAATATGAAAGTTTATGTCTGCAACAAAAAGGAATGGGAGCAAATATACTACGAAGCCTGGAGGCAGATGCGTGATTTCTTCTATGTTGAGAATATGCACGGTCTCGACTGGGAAGCCATGAAGGAAAAATATGCCGTTTTATTACCCTATGTGAACAATCGCAACGATCTCAATTACGTGATCGGAGAACTCATAGGGGAACTCAACGTTGGCCATTCTTATGTAAACGGAGGCGACAAGCCGGCTCCCGAGCGCATTAAAACCGGTTTGCTGGGCGCTCAACTCAGCAAGGATGAGTCCGGTTACTTTAAGGTGGATAAGATCCTGAAAGGCGAGAACTGGAATAAAAAACTCACATCACCTTTGACGGAAATTGGCGTGAATGTTGCCGAAGGAGATTATATCCTCGCGGTGAACGGGCACTCCACAAAAGATATGAAAAACCTTTACAGGGCCCTTGTCGGAAAAGCCGGAAAGGAAGTTATACTTACGGTGAATCCCGAAGCTGATGAAGAAGGTTCCCGTGACGTTATTGTGACCCCCATTGGCGACGAAGCCGGATTATATTATTACAACTGGGTACAACAGAACATCGATTATGTAAATGAAAAGACCGGAGGCCAGGTGGGGTATATTCACATTCCGGATATGGGACAAACCGGATTGAATGAATTTGTGAAACATTTTTACCCGCAGCTTACTAAAAAAGCCCTCATTATAGATGACCGTGGCAATGGGGGAGGCAATGTTTCGCCTATGATCATCGAACGGTTACGGAGAAAGCTTACCCGTTCCAATATGGCCAGGAATGTTACGGTGCCAAGCCATACACCACGACAGATGATGCTTGGCCCCATGGTATGCATCATCGACCAGTATTCAGCATCTGATGGAGACCTGTTTCCCTATTCATTCAGAAGGCATGGCCTTGGAAAATTGATCGGCGTTACCACCTGGGGTGGGGTTGTAGGGATCCGTGGCCCTCACAGGTTCGTTGATGGCGGCGACATGAGAAAACCTGAATTTGCCTCCTATTCTGCCGATGAAAGTGAATGGATCATCGAAGGAGAAGGCGTAGATCCCGATATCTGGGTCGACAACGACCCGCACCAGGAATACCTCGGTGTGGATGCTCAATTAGACAAAGCCATCGAGGTGATCCTCGAAGAACTGAAAAATTACAAGCCTACTCCGGACATTCCAAAAGCGCCGGATAAGACTAAATAGAAGCATTGTTCATGCAGAGTTGAAAGTTGTAAAGTTGAAAGTTGAAGGTTGAAGGTTAGTTCAACTTTATAACTTTCAACTTTCAACTCTTATTTTATCACCCCTTCCCCTGATCTCAGTCCACATCTGTTCACGGCCCAAAACAAATCTGAGAATTCCTTTCTGAAAACAGGTAGCTGTTATATTTTTTCTATATATTTGTTATGCCTTATGAAAAGAACCGTCTTTTTATTGATCTTTATTGCATTAATCCTGTCAGGGTCAGGTCAAACCGAAATTGATAGCCTTGAGCGTATTTTACAATACAGTTCCGGGGATCAAAAACTACAGTTGTTAATTGAATTGTCAGAAGATTATGCAACGGTTGATCCCAAAAAGGCAATAACTTATGGGGAAGAAGCTTTTGTGCTGGCGCAGGAGCTGGAAGATGAAAAATCTGAAGCCAGTGCTCTTGAATTTATTGGTTTCGGGTATTTTTATTTAGGTGATTTCAATGAAGCTATTGAATATCTTAAACAAAGCCTTCAGATATATCACATTATTGGAGAAAAGAAAAAGTTTGCCAAAACAGCCCAAAATATAGGACTGGCATATTTGCAGGCCAATGATTATAATGAAGCCGGCAAATATCTTCTACAGGCTGCTGAAGGGTTTTCCCATCTTGATGATCTTACAGACCTTGCATACTGTTATACGAACCTGGGGCTGGTTTACTATATGAAAGGTGAATATGCAGTCGCGCTGGATTATTATGGCAAAGCTTCGGAGATCTATAAAGAAAATGAGGACCCCGTCAATTATGAAAAATTACTCAATCGCATCGCAATGACCTATTGGTCACTCGGGATCAATGATAAGGCGCTCGGATATATGTTGGAATCAATCCAACTGAGAGAAAAAGAGAATAATCTGAAAAGCCTGGCAACGGGTTATAACAATATAGGTGCTATATACATGGACCTTGATGAGGAAGAGAAAGCGCTTGAATATTATTATAAAGCCCTCGAAGCAAACATCGAAGCGGGTGATAGTCTGGATATACCTTCTCAATTGACCAATATAGGTATTATTTATGCCCATCGGGGTGATTTTGAGAAGGCTCTTTCATATTATAATGAAGCCCTTGTGATCAGCATGGCTGTCGGGGATGATTTTCAGACTGCAAAAACCCGGCATAATATGGGGAACATTTTTTTAGAAACAGGACAGTATGATTCAGCTGCACTGTGTTTCCGGAACCACCTCGAATTCTGCAGGAAAATTGGAAATAAAGAGGGGATTGCTATGGCAAACCTTAACCTCGGAGATGTATGCCTGAAAACCAGGGAGTATGATAAGTCCCTGACTTTTTTAAATGAATCTCTCTCACTCGCAGACAGTATGAATTCTTTACCAATTTTAAAGACAGCTTATTCACTGTTTTCTGAATTGTATCAGGCTACCGGCCGGGACCGGGAGGCGCTTGAATATTATAAATTATATACCAGCATAAAAGACAGCATTTATAACAGTGAGAAGGTGAAGATCATCTCTGAAATGCAAACCAAATACGAAACGGAAAAAAAGGAAAAGGAAAATGAATTCCTCAGGAAGGACAATGAATTGCAGGAGCGCAGGATAAAACTCCTGGTCATCCTGGTTATAGGATTAGCAATCTTGATTTTTGTCATCATATTACTGATCATTCAAACCAGGAAAAACATATTGAACAAGCAAAAGCTTATCGAATTGGAAGCATCCGGGTTAGAAGACAAGGTAGCCCACCAAAAGCGGGAACTTGCCTCCAGCACACTGACGCTTTCGCGCAACCTGGAATTTATCAATAGCCTGATCAATGATCTCAAAGAGCTCACTGATCATATTAGTGACAAGGGGTTCACTTCACTGAAAAGGATCATCAATAAGCTTGAGAATCAAAATTCTGATAGCAACTGGAAAGAATTCGAAGCACGTTTTGAAGATATTCACAGGCATTTTTATCAGAAGTTGTATGCTGATTATCCGGATCTTTCACCCAATGATTTAAAATTATGCGCTTTATTAAAACTGGGCATGAATACCAAGGAAATTTGCTCGGTTACCTTTCAGAGCGTCAGGGCTGTTGAAGCTGCCCGTTTGAGATTGAGAAAAAAAATGAACCTGGAACAGGGTGAAAACCTGGGTAGGTTTCTTCAGAGATTTTAAAACAACTCCCCATCCAGGCCATAACACTTCCGTGGTCTGAGAACACTGGTACTGGTTATGGGTTATGGGTTACGAGTTACGGGTCGGATTACAGCTACTCTCAACTCACTTAATTATTTCACCCACCTTCTTCCGTCTCCCCTCTTCGGTCTTCCGACTTCCGACTTCGGACTTCTATCAACTCTAATCTCTCACTCCCTCATTCCATATAAATTCCCCCTTGTCGTAGTAATGTCGTAGTGATTTTCTTGACAAGGGCTATCCCAGGTACTACTTTTATCCTATGAAACAGAAAAATGAGATATTAGAAAAGCTTGATGAATTGAAGAAGCTTAACCAGGCGCGCAGGGAAACCCTGAAAAAGCTGGTTGAAAAAGTTAAGAAAAGCCGTATTAATTCTAAATAAAATGACCATGAAAACAGTAAATTTAAACCGGGATCATCTCTACATGAGATTAGTAATGTTTTGTGTCTTGCTGTTGAATGCTACATGGGCCTTTTCACAGCAAAAATATGATACCACATCATACCTGCCTCAGATCAGCTTCTCGGCAACCCATGGTTTTGGGCCTTACGTCCTGGGCACCAAGCTTGAAAATATCTTTTTTGCCTATGACCTGCCTGCGGAGACATCAAAAGTTTCTTTCAGATTTATGGATGTTGACAGTGTCCAGGTCGGGAGTTCATATTCAGAAGAGGGCACTCCTTTTTTAACCTCTGCTTCATGGTATGTTCAATTAGACACCTGCAACTTGCCTTTGTCACCCCAGCTCAATGTAACTGTTTATTATCTGGCCGACAGCATTGCCAATTATTATGTTGCTTATTCAGTTTATCCGGATACTGTTACTTTTAAGGCTAATGAAGGATGGGGACCGTTTATCACCAATAATTATATGCTCACCGATACTTCATGGCATCCGGTACCGGAATTGTATAATACATTTTCCGTTCATGATTTACCGCCGCGAACCGATACCATAGAATTCAGGATAATCACTGCTGATTCAACCGTGATGGATTCATTGTTTGTCTATGCCCCCCAGGGACAATACCTGGAATCTGCAGTATTTCCCAATATAAGGATAGATGCTTTACCATTATATACCAGGTACCTGAGAACAACAATCCGTTGTAACGGAGCTCCAAAGGATGGGCTGGCCCATAATAAAACCCTGACGATGATCCCACAGAAACCTAAATTGATCAGCAAGTCGGAAGGGGTTACGCTGAATGATTCAATCCCAACATTTGTACAAAATCAAATTGGTCGCCAGGCATTGATGGTTGACAGTTTGAAGCATGCGAGGATACAGAATGGACCCGGTGAGTATTTTTCTCCACATCCGCCTTCCATAATAAATCCTTACAAAGGGCCCTACAGCCTTGATATAATGCAAAAAAGCTATACAATAGAAGCCTGGATAAAATTTGATTTAGAGAAGATGAAACAATATTCACCTGGGCATATCATGCATGTAGATTCGGTTTGGGGATTATATATCCAATATGATATAAATGATGTTATAAATATCTGGCTGGGATCACTGGCAGAAGGCTTTTTCAATACATTATTTATCACCAGTGACATTGATGTTGAAGACTTTATGCACTCGGAATGGCATCATATCGCTTTTACGTCATCATGGGATGATTCTCGGGTTTATCCGGAAGGTGACTTTTATCTGGATGGAAAACAGCTTAATACGGATTTTCAAGAAGACGATTACAATTACATAATGCAACATATTGATTATAAGGCAAATTGGAAAACCAGGCCTCTTGTTCTGGGAAGCTATGGGATACCTGGATCAGGTACTTATTCTGATTTTTTGGACTATTTTATTACTGCTATGGATGAGGTCAGGATATGGAACCGGGCCCTGAGCGATGAGGAGATCAAAAATAATTTTCAGAAAACAATCCTGCAAGATTCAACCTTGCTTGGATACTGGAACTTTAATGATCTTCGAAACCGCCTCAATATTATATCAGACCTCAGCTATAATAACAATCCCGGGCATCTTAAAAACGGAGCTGCTTTTATCCCACAGTACCAGTTCCTTCAGCAGCTTATGGATACCATAACCATTGTTTCCAGTAACCTGCTCACCGATTCAATCAAATATTCGTTTAGGGATCAAAACAACAATGTCATTGATTCGGTCATTTTATATACTCAAAACAGCACGACTACATTATCGTATGATGTTTCTGCCCTTCCCTATACCGTCAATCATCTTCATATTACTGAATACTACCCCGGAGGTACCGAAGAAGGCTTCAGTACAGATTATGCCATCAATGAACTGGCGCCACCCCCGATAGCCACCCCCCGGTACAACTGGAGTAAATATTATCAAAGTGATGGAGGAAATGACAAATTATATAATTATATCATGGTTTCTGGGATGCCGAAAAATACAGAGAAAGTCATCCTGGGCCTGGAAAAGGATAATACTTATTATGATCTGGAAACTTATACGAAAAACAGTGTTCCGTACAACTATTCACTTGCTTTGAATGGGACGGATAATTATATTGAAACATCCCAGAACATGGAATCGCCTACGACCTTTGAGATTTCACTTTGGTTTAAAACAACCACGAAAAAAGGCGGAAAACTTATCGGATTTACCGACGCACATAGTGGGATAACAAATTATTTACATGACCGGGAGATCATGATGCAGCCCGACGGTGCTTTGAGGTTTAATTTTACACACAATAATGGTGGTTCCACAATCACATTAACAGCTGCAAACAGATACAATGATGGAGAGTGGCATTCGGTGGAGGTCATTTTTGGTGTTGAAGGTGCCACCCTTTCTGTCGACGGATCAATTGTTGATGAAACAAACGAGACGCCTATAGATGACTATTGGGGCTGGTGGATAATTGGCAGAAATAATGAAGCCGGATCATCCGGGCCTGGATCTGTTGCCGAATATTTCGAAGGTGAATTATGCCATATTTATATCTGGGAATCATCAGGCACCTCATTGTTATACAAACTGGACGAAGGCACCGGTACAGATGTGCATGATAGCGACGGTGACAACCCTGCCGAACTGAAAGGGAGCTCGCAAAAATGGAACACTTTCAAGGCCCTTTCACATGTTACCTGGAAAAAAAACCTGATCGACAAGCAGCCCGGCACCTATACATTTTTCGCAAGAGTATTTTATGCCGGAGGGCCTGAAGCAGGAGCCTATTATCCTCTCGGAAATTTTTGGATTGATGATCCGTATCCGGAATACGAGTTTTCCTATAGTTTATACCCGGGAATTGGGTATTTCAATGAAGGCACACAATTATACAACAAACTGACATTTGGAACCAATTTTTCGCAAAACGGTCAACCTGACTGGAAGGAAAATTTTGTGCAGGGTCTCTTCTATTCACCCAGCCACGAGTTGATCGGTAAGTATGTTTATACTTATACTGAAACATCCGTGGATGGTCATCTGATCATTGATATGGGGGATGCTCCCCCCGGCAGCTATTTGAGCATACAGTTCGGCTTCAACACTACCGGTAATGAAAGTGTTGTGATTCATACTTTCTCTATTCCAATAAATATCAATCCCATGATGAAACCTAAGGTTTCCGGGAATTTCGGGCCATTCGACCAGGCTATTGCACCAGGGGTAATGATACAGGAAAATACTTTTATTATTGAACATGAAATTCAGAGCGACCTGAATAAGGTGGTCGGAAAATTCTATGACAACACCGGCAAGGAAATAACCTCTGTAAACGGTATCAAGATAAATGATACCATCTGGCATATCACACAGGATATGTCAATCTTACAACCACCTGAAAGCTATCTGAAGATCGAATATTATTTGGGCAAGGAGGAATTCCTGGCGTTGATTGAAGGACCCTTTAAGATCACTATCCATAAAACCCGGCCGGAATGGTTCGATTTTCTGGCCGATGATGATTTTCATAATGTTCAGCAAGTTGGCGATAGTGTTGCATTTAGCATCTCCACAACTTTTGCGGATAATTTTATAATTAACAATTCCTCTGATTTTAATATTCCTGGTTGGGTTCCTCTTTTGGGAGGAAGCAATAGTAAAATGGAAACCCCCAGTGTTGATGCATATCTTGCATACAAGGTGCCGGATCATAAGCTAATGCTGGGGGGCCAGCACCCTCAGTTTTTCCAGAAGATTTTCACCATCGGAGGCGGAACTTCAAGTACTCTTTCGTTTGGTTTTCATTATAGCCAGAATAATTCTTATTCCATCGATTCAGCGAATAATCTATTTGCAAGCCAGAACTTTCACAAGGGAGGCCAGCTCACTTCCGGCTTCCAAAAACTCGATAACTACATAAATAAGATCAAAAAATTAATAAATCTGGCAGAACAAACCAATCCGGAAAGTCTTATCATTCGCCCTACTATAAATCTTAACTTCGTCCTGGCATTTCAATATTCCTCAAGACTGCATTTGGAAATGGACCCGGTTACAGGTAAATGGGGTTCAGTAGGAGACCTTGACATTGATGCCGATTCTGCGCATACCAATGCATATAAGAATAGTGCCTCTTACCACTTTTATGCAGGTGCAGCCGGAGCTAACTTCCTGGTCGGGGCGACATTCCTGGATGGACTGGTGGAAGGTGATTTTGTTACCAGCTTACGCTTTGATTTTGGTTGGGGCCATTCTTATATAAGCATTCCCAGGTATAAAAAAAAGGCCCTGAAATCATTTGGATTTGAGGTATATGGAAAGTTCCAATACCAACTCCTTTGGGGATGGTACCAAAGGACCATCTGGGGCCCCAAAATGTTTTATTCTTCCAAGATCTGGGGGGATGATATGACCAACTGCTTCCCGCCCGTCTCCAAGAATTACCAGCCGGAGAAAGCGATTGCGGCCAATTCTTCATGGCCTGAATTGATGAACGAAATAAAGCCGGTAAGCTGGTATTCCAAAATGGCGCTACCAATCCCATATTCCACGGTGAGTTTTTCGGAACACTTTAAACTTTTTACCTGGATCGATAAAGGTGATAAGTTTGGTGAGAGACACCTCAGAACAAGGTTGCTGGATCATGAAACCCGGAAATTCTCAGACAGGATAACAGTTGAAACCAACAACCATGCGATCAACAATGCGGTATCTGATGGAATAGATGAAAAAACTGTCATACATGCCTGGGCCCAGACCCGTCATACCAATGAGACAATCCTGGAAGTAAAGTATCCCGATGTCATTAAAGAATTCGCCCAGACTCAGGATATATGGTATGCTGTGTACGATATCGAGGGTGATAGCCTGATCCAGATAGAAATGGCCGGCGATGATATGGGTTTTATAACTGACGGAAGGGCCGAAGCCCACCCGGTTGTTACAGCTATTTCAGATACCAGGGCCCTCATCACCTGGCATGTAGCTGACCTTGAAACCCATAAATCGGAGCTATGGTATGCGCTGCTTGAAAAGACCGGGGATCTGTGGGAAGTATCCAGTCCGGCTGCGTTTACAGATATTGATGGAATTCAAACCCATCTCACAATTGCCTCTCCTCAGGAAGACATGGCTGTCGTGGTTTGGATGAACACCATTCCGGAAGATACTTTGCATAACAAGATAATGACTTCCATTTTCGATGGAAGCAGTTGGTCGGAACCTGCAGTGCTTCTGGGTGGGGACAATCAGTATTATAATTACTTCGATATCGGCTTTAACAATGGATTGGGGGCGCTGGTCCTGACAACTTTTATAGAAATGGATGATGTGGGATCTTCGAACCATGAAATTTTGTCGTTGCTCCCCTGGAACCCTGTAAACAACCGGTGGAGCAGTGAAACACCCCTCGGGTTGATGGCTGACACTGTAAATCACATTCAGCTTCCGCGAATTACAGTGGGTGATGATGGGTCCACTGCAATAGCTGTGAAGATAGAAAAATTTACAAATAAGAGCCAGTATGAAAGGATCAGCCAGGTGGATGTTATCACCGGCAACCTGAACGACCCATCCGGCTCCTGGACCACCATTAGCGCAAATGAATATATTTGCGACACCACCAAACAGGTATCTGAATTAAGCATTTCCTATATCGGGAAGGATACACTGATGGTGCTTAGCCAGGAGTATGTTATGTTACCCACAAATGCCGTATTTGAACCTGTGAACGGAATATTCTTCGGGGATTCGTATATGAACCTTGTTTTGAGGTGTTTCTCGGTTGATGACGAGGGGACAGTGACAGATATAGATGAGAATAACTACTTCCTCGGGATACAGGAGCCCATAGAATACCATTCGGATATAATCCTGTACCAAAACTATCCGAACCCATGCAGAGACTTTACTACTATCAAGTTTGATGTTTCGGATAACTCACATATAAAACTTGAAATTTATGATATGAACGGCATACATACCGCTACCTTGATAGACCAGAGCCTCATGTATGGCCAATATGAAGTCAGGCTCAATACGGCGGTATTGCAACCGGGGACTTATATAATAAAATTGACCTCAAATGATTCGATGAAGACCTTGAGGATGATAGTTAGTAAATAGAGATTAAAACAAAATAATTAGAAACGGCATTTATGCCGTTTAAACAAATACACAATATGAACCGGGCTTTAGCCCAAACATAAACAAGATCATGTCGTTACATCTTCATATCTATGTGCCGTGAATCTTAATAAAACAAAAAAAACATGAAAAAACAAACGCTACTTTCATCAATTACAGCAGCCTTATTAATAGCATTTAGCATTACTCAAAACGTTTGTGCAACAAGTATCAATGTATCCGGATCAATAAGTTCAAACACAACCTGGTCGGGAGTAGATACTGTTAAGGTAACCGGGAATATTATCATAGACAACGCTGTGACCCTGACAATTGACCCGGGAATATTAGTTGAATTTCAGGGTCATTATTACATTAAAATTAATGGAAGATTATTGGCTGTTGGAACAGTCTCTGATACAATTACATTCACGGTTTCCGATACAACAGGTTATCACAATTATTCGCATACAGGTTGGAACGGACTTATGTTTTGGGCGGCTGCTTCAAACGATACATCAAAACTTGTTTATTGTAAACTGCAGTATGGTAAAGCAATTGCAAGAGGAGGCGCTATTCTTATTGCCGCAGAAAAATTTCTAATCGACCATTGCGACTTATCGCACAATTATTCAAGCGAGGATGGAGGTGCCATTTACATTTGGAATAGCTCAGACGCAAAAATTTCTAATTGTAATATTCATGATAACTATGCAGTTTATGATGGCGGTGGGATATATGTGTGGGATGAACTCACCCTGAAAAACTGTATCATCAACAACAATGAGGCTTTAAGAAGTGGTGGTGGAATTTATTTACTTCAAACAACTTTCACATGTGTCAATAATCTTATTAGCAATAATAGCTCAGGTACTAGTGGTGGCGGTATTTACATAAATGACACCCCCAATACAACAATATTTAATAATACAATATGCAATAACAACTCATCCAAAGGAGGGGGTGTTTATTTTTTGCGGGACCCGTCCCCGGGATTTAAGAATACGATTATATACGGAAATACAGCCTCATCTTCTGGCTCTCAGCTTTATTTTGAACCTGGCACCCCAACATATTTCCACTATTGTGATATAGAAGGGTATGGTGGTTCTGGAACAGGAGGAAGCAATAATGGGCATTTTATTAATTGCATTGACAAGTATCCTGAATTTGTTAATGCCGGCTCACATCCTTTCAGTATCAAGTCGGTTTCTAAATGTATTAATACAGGCGATCCGTCAACAACTACAACGGAAGCCGGTGTGCACGACCTGGCAGGAAATTCCAGGATTTATGACGGCTTTGTTGACAGGATTGATATCGGCGCTTATGAATATCAGGGTAACCCTAAGCCGGCAATTGTATCATTAAACCCCCAGGATGATAGTAAAATATTAAATACAAACCCGATTCTTTGCATTGAATTTTGTACTTTAATAATAGCCCAATCAGGCTATATAACAATTTATAACAATGATGAAACAGTATTTGAACAAATTGCAGCAAACAATATATCTCTCGTTACAATTGACTCAAATACAGTTCAAATCAACCCGGTCAATGATTTTGTTACAGACAGCAGTTATTATATTTTAATTGACAGTCTTGCATTTTCCGATCCAGATGGACAAAAATATAGCGGCATTTATGACCAAACATCATGGGATTTTGGTATAATAGATATTTATGGCTATCCGGGAACTGCCCTGGATTTTGATGGTACGGATGACTTCGTGGAAACTCCATTGAGAAATCTGAGTGGTTCAGAGATCACAATAGAATACTGGTTTAAGGGAAGCAGCACCCAATCTGCAGTACGACAACAAGATGGAACGAATTATATTATAGCCGGATGGGATGATAAGCATGTTCTTTCTAATGATGGAGGTACATCCAATGGAATACCTGTTGGCACAGGAGCGGAAGATGGTAACTGGCATCATATTGCCATGACATGGAAGCAAAATACTGTGAATGGTTTTGTCAGCTACCTCGATGGACAACTTATTGCAAGCCGGAATAGCAACAACACCCCTATACCTGAACTTGATGCCAATGTGATTTTCGGTAGCAAGCATGGCACATCTCAGTTTATAACCGGTAGTCTTGACGAAGTACGCATCTGGAATGTTGCACGAACTGAAACTGAGATACGTGAAAACATGTACCTCCCCCTTTCAGGTATCGAACCCGGTATTGTAAGTTATTTTCAATTTAATGAGGGGCAGGGAACAGCCACCCATGATTTTATATCAGGCTATATTGGAACATTACATAATATGACAGAAAATGATTGGGTCAGTTCATCAATACCTTTTGGTGCCGGTGCAGTCAACTCACAATTCGTTAATACAACCGGAAATGTTGTTTTTATAAATACCGGCCTTTCCACAGACTTTACTGCAAAAACCGGAACTGACACAATTGTTGCTGCCCGGATTGATACCATTCCGAATATAACCCCGGTAACGGTTGACACTGTTTATGATTCTCAATACTGGGTAGTTAACAGCTTTGGTAATGGTACGTTTACGGCAAACCTGAGTTTTACGGTTGCAGAAGATCTCACTAATGATGATCAAAATAACCCTTCAAATGTAAGGCTATATGGCCGTGCCAGCGCCAGCCACGGCGACTGGACTTTGATTACACCTGCCAATGCAGTTGATGCTGCGTCGAATACGGCAACATTTAATAATATCAGCTCTTTTGGCCAGTTTATCCTGGGACGCCATGAAGGGCCGGCGCCACCCCATATTATTAAGCTGACTCCGCCGGATGGCGGGATTACCCAACAGAACAGCACACTTCGGATGATATTTGACCAGGACGTATGGGAAGTAACAAACAAAAGCATAAGATTTTACCAGGCTTGCACAAACACCCTCCTCGAAACCATTACCCTGCCCTCGCCCCAGGTAACAGGAAACGGTTCGGATACAATCACCATTACCCCACTGGGTGGGCTTCTTCCCGGTGTAAAATATTATATCCTTATTGACAAGGGTGCATTCAAAGATGCTTTTGGAAATGATTTTGAGGGCATCATCAATCCCGAAGAATGGAATTTCAGCGTTTTTACACAAGGGCATATTACCAGTGATGCTATATGGTGCGATTCAATAATTGTAATAGGCAATATTTATGTCGACAACGGCGCTACCCTGGAGGTCTTGCCCGGAGCCGTTATCTATTTTCAGGATCATTACAAGCTCGATGTAAAAGGTAGAATACTCGCTCAGGGAACCGAACATCAAAAAATAATGTTTACCGGCGACTCGGTCGGTTTCAATAGCTGGACCTATACAGGATGGGACAGGTTGCAATTTGACGGCACATCTTCAACCAACGACACTTCCAAACTTGTGCATTGTATTTTTGAATACGGGTATGCATGTTCAGGTTCGGGAGACGGAGATAAAGGAGGGGTTATTTATGTACATAGTTTTGATAAATTACTGATATCTTATTGCATATTTAAAAACAACATTGCCTGTGCAAAAGGGGGCGCCATGTATTTTTATAATTCGGATGCTATTCTTGCCAACAATATGATAATCAACAACGTTACCCAGGAAGGGGGCGGCATCTATTGCAGGGAAAACTCCAACCTCACCCTGATTAATAATCTTTTTTACAATAACATGGCCTTTGATTGGGGTGGTGGTATTGCTGTCGATTGGTCCAATCCGGTTTTTCTGAACAATACTTTTTACGACAATTTCACCTCTAATGGCGGTTATGGTGGCGGAATTTATGTTTATTATTCCAATCCTGTTTTCAGAAATACAATCCTTTACGGAAACAGGATTGTGCATACCCCCAACCAGATTTACCTTTACGATAACTGCAGCGACCCCGACTTCTATTATTGTGATATAGAAGGCGGCAAGGGTGGATTTACAGGGAATGGTTCCGGATGGAACTATCAGGGAGCATATGAAAACAACCTGAATACAGATCCCCAGTTTAAAGGATATGGTGAACATCCTTATCAGTTACAAAAGATTTCACCCTGTATCAATACCGGAAAACCTGACATGAGCGGAACCGGTATTCCTCCCACCGACCTGGCAGGCAATCCCAGGATCTATGCGGGATGTGTTTCCAGAATTGATATAGGCGCTTATGAATTCCAGGGGGACCCAAATCTAACAGTGCAGGGAACTATCTTTAAAAGCGCAACCTGGGGATGTGCCGATACGGTTTTTATCACTGGTGATGTTACCATATTTGATACCGCTGTAATAACCATAAAAAGTGGCATGATAGTAGAATTCCAGGGGCATTATAAAATTAATGTGAACGGCAGGCTGCTGGCTGAAGGGGCTGCACAAGACACCATTCTTTTTACCGCTAAAGATCACACAGAGGGCTGGAACCGGATCATCTTTGAGAATGTTCCTGCTGCCAGTGACACATCCGTTTTTTCCTGGTGTAAGTTTGAATATGGTTTTGCCTCCGGAACAGGTGAGGATGGCAAAGGCGGTGCGGTCTATTGTAATAACTCAAATAAAGTGCTCATTCAAAACAGCCGGTTCGTGAATAATACTGCAAACGACCTGGGTGGTGCAATATACCTGGATAATGCTGCCATCACATTAACTGTTTGTAAGCTGGATAGCAACTCCGCAACTAACGGAGGTGGAATTTACATCTCTGGTGGAGATGCCACGATCAGGAATAACCTCATTGTCGCCAACCATGCAACCACCGCGGGGGGAGGGATCGGTTATACCAATTCTTCGGCAACCCTGCTGAATAATACTATTTGTCATAATACGGCCGGCGAATATGGGGGAGGGCTTTATCTCTACCAGGATGCTGACCCGGTTTCCAGAAATACTATTTTTTATTACAATTCTGCTACATTTGAGGGAAACCAGGTATATATCGCCAATACCGATTGTGTCCCGGACTTTTATTATTGCGATGTCGAAGGTGGAAAATCAGCTTTTGGCGGCTGGGGTGCCGGGAGTAATTACCACGGTAATTATGAACATAACATAGAGTCAAACCCTCAATTTACTAACAGTGGTGAGAATCCTTACAGCCTTCAGCTTACTTCCCCCTGCTGGAACAATGGCGATCCGGGAACCACTCCTGATAGTGTGGGTGCAATCGATCAGGCAGGAAATCCCAGGTATGTTGGCGGCAGGGTGGATATAGGGGCCTATGAGATACAGCCAAGACACACACCCGATGGCATACCCGGTACTGCCCTGAAATTCGATAACGGCTCCTGGAATTATGTCTTAGGAAGCGGAATCGACACTAACCTTATTGCTATTACACTGGAAGCCTGGGTCTATCATGATTCCCTGCCTCCACATGTCCAAAGATATATTACCATTGGTTCAGAAGTTGCCGTTATCAGATTCGGCGGGGCTGTAAGTGGGGGCTTAGGGGAATTGCACTTTTATATAAGAAAACAGGATGGATCCCTGGTTTCAATAAGGGAGTAGGGTGTCCTCACCACCGATGAATGGATGCATGTCGCAGGAACTTATGATGGTACGGATACGAAATTATATCTGAATGGCGAACTATTAAAAACACACACGGTTTCAGCCGCTTTATTTCACCCTGATGGTGTGTTTACGTTTAGTCATTCAAGCGAGACAATGTATGGTAAGATGGATGAACTAAGGGTTTGGAACAATGCCCGCACAGCAGAGGATATCCGGGAAAATATGCACCTCACACTCAAAGGAACTGAACCCGGCCTGATGAGCTACTGGCAACTTAATGATAGCACAGGTACAACTGCCACGGAGATCGTAAATGGGGCGGATGGAACATTGCATAATATGAGCAATAACAACTGGGTGGGTTCGACAATCCCGGCAGGGGAGGGGACCAGCAACACACAGGTCGTTTCTTCCATAGGAAATGTGAATTTCACATCCACGGACGTTTCAATGGACTTTACCGCGAAAACCGGCACCGATGCAATCACCGTTACACGCATCGATATCAGCCCTAACCTAAATCCCCCGGGGGATTACCATATTTTTGATTCACAATATTGGGCAGTCAATAATTTTGGGGCAGATAATTTTAACACGAATATTACTTTCCGTGTACCGGATACACTGGTGATGAAAGATAAGATGTTCCCCTTTGCAATAAAATTATTCAGTCGCGACAGCAATTCCGATAGTTCGTGGACCCTTATCGACGGTGCTTCTTCAGTCAACCTGCTTGATAATACAGCCACCTTTAATGATATTACACATTTCAGTCAGTTTATTATTGGCAGAGGGGATTCTCCGGGTAACGCACTGGTTTTTGATGGTATAGATGATTTTATTTCTATCCCCCCTGACACATCATTGGATGTTCTGCAATTCACCATAGAATACTGGATAAAGACAGAAAATCCCGGTACACAGACCGGTGTTATTGACAAGGGATATGGTACTCAGTCAAACTGGTATTTTCTGACCGGTTCTGTTTTTCCGCGTGGAGTTACCTTTGGATTATCAACCAGTTCATACACCGGGGAATTAATAGGTGGATGGGATGATAACGATTGGCATCATGTGGCAGGGACTTACGATGACTACACTTTGACTTTATATTTGGATGGTACTATGTGTGAATCAACCAATATTCCCGGGATGCATGTGACCACACAGGATATCACTATTGGGTGCCTCCGGAATGAAACGCAATTTTTTGCCGGGGAGCTTGATGAAATCCGTGTGTGGAATTATAACCGAAGTGAAGATGAAATCCGGGAGGATATGCATCATCCTCTTAAAGGGACCGAAAGCGGCCTTGTTGCATATTGGCAGTTTAACGAATATTCAGGATTAACTGCCCATGACATTGCCGGTGGCAATAATGGAACGCTTCATAATATGACTGATGATGCCTGGATAGTATCTACTGCTCCAATTCCATATTATACCATCAGCAATGGTAACTGGGAAACCAACAGCATTTGGGCAACTGGCCAAAATGCACCGGATCATGCCTGGGCCAGGGCCAGGATTGAAAAGAATATCACCATCAATTCAACATTTGAGGTGATTGAGTTGAAAGTGGATGCTTCAGGTACTCTTACGATAACCACCGGTTATCAGATGACGGTGAGTGGGGATTGAAAGCCTTGAAGCGTTTGGAATATCAAATCCATCACTCCTTCATTCCGGTCTTTCAACAAGCATACATCATTCATAACTGGTAATTATTTAGCTATAATTTTGTTTGTGAAGTATCTGATAAAGCACTAAATCCGAATTCCTAAATCCTAACCTGGATAAACCAGAAATCCCAAATCCCAAGCACTAAATCCCAAATAAATTCCAATTTTCAAACTCCAATACCCAAACCGTTTGAGTTTTTTGAATATTGTGATTTGGTTATTATTTGGAATTTGAGAATTGTTTTTTGTAATTTCTTGCCAAAAAAAAACACGAATGTCAAAATTAAGATACTAAATCCTATAAAAATTTAAATATCAG
>DAOWEV010000197.1 GCA_030638325.1 Bacteroidales bacterium | reverse complement strand
TCAACTGAAGAATGCCTGGTACAATAAAAAATACAGGGTGATAACGTTCAAGATCAATAAATGAGCATTTCGAATGGTTTTTCAAGGCACTGTAGAAGGCTCAGGTTTTCCAGACTGACTGTGATTGAGCGCCTTCTATAATTATTAACAATTGTTAATAAAGTCGGTTAATACAATGTTAATTAAAAGGAGTGAAAAAACTTGCGCAAATAGTTTAAATCATAGTATATTTGTTTCATCAAGTGAGCGATAAAAGGCAGGCTCACGCGAGCAGGACGGCGAGCGACGCTAAACCTTCACGGGGGAGGCAGATACAAAGTCTGGCCCAAGCGGCCCAAAGCTGAAAAACAACACAAAGCTGCAAAGCGGAGTGAAGTCGGAAGGCGGCGAAAAGCAAGGGGACCAAAGCAGAGCGAAGCTGCAAGGCGGAGCAAAACGGCGGTCAGCAAGCAAGAGCTGGGGAAAGGGAAAACAAAGCCGCAAGGCTGCGCGGAACCGGCCTTCGACCAGAACAAGAAGGAACCGCAAGGAACCGGAATCGAAAGGTAAGTCATAATAACAGTAGCTTGACGCTTAACGGAAGCTCCGGCGACCGTCAAGTGAACGGGAATCACTCCACCAGGTTTGGTTCCCGTTGTGTTTTATGCCTGCAGGCTGCTGTATCTCCACCGCATTACAACCGTATCCCTACCGTATCACAACCCTCCCCAACTGGTTATTGATCTGCATATTAATATCTTTTAGCTTTTTCAACTCTGAAAGCAGTATTATTGCATCGTCTTCAGTGGCGCCCTTTAATTTTTGTTGATTTTCAATGATCCGGTTCTCAATGGTTCTGGCCTTAAATGACAGTACCGTATTGTAAACGGCTTCCCGGAGTTTGTCCTGTTCCGTAACCACTGTAATCTTATTCCTGATCCAATTTTCACTCAGCTCATATGGTGAACTGATCAGGTCGATGGTGGTGTTGGCTACGCCCTGATCTTCATCATTGATAAAGAACTGTTCATCAATGACACGGTCGCTATCTAATTCGCCGGCAAACACATTAAAAATTTTCTGATAGATCTTATCCCGGAATATTATGTCATCCCGGCTGATCTCCTCTACAATAAACCTGGCCACCCCGACAGGATTCTCTATGGGTATCCCGTCTTCATTTTCCTCGGTAAATACAATCTGTTTATTGCCATACATCAATAATAGCCTGATGATATCACGTTCCTGATAACGTGTATCAGAGGGGTCTGTTTCTATCTGTTTTTCTGCAGGAACTGTTATGGTTTCGGGAGGCTCATCTGCCCGGTACTGTTGCGTCTTTTTCCGAAAACGGTTCCGCCGTATCTTATTCAGCTCGTTCATGAGTGCACTTTCCCCGACATCCAGCATAGCACTGCACTCTTTCACATAAACTGAACGGGAGATAGCATCGGGGATCAACGCTATACTGTTAATGATCTCTTTGATTAGTGAAGCTTTTTTTATCGGATCGCCAGCTGCTTCTTCCTGCAGCAACCTGGTCTTGAAACTGATAAAATCAGTGGCCTGTCCGGTGATCAGCTCCTCCAGCTCTTTCCGGCGGTGCTTCCGGGCAAATGAATCCGGGTCTTCACCTTCGGGGAACAACACGATTCGTATGTTCATGCCTTCTTCAAGAATCATATCGATGCCCCGGAAGGAAGCTTTGATCCCGGCAGTGTCGGCATCATACAATAAAGTGATATTGGTAGTATACCTCTTGATGAGTTTTATCTGGTCGGTTGTAAGTGCCGTGCCCGAAGAAGCCACCACATTCTGAATGCCCGCCTGATACATTGAAATCACATCGGTATAGCCTTCCACGAGGTAACAGTTATCCTGCCGGATAATTGCATTCTTTGCGTAATACAGGCCGTACAGCACCTTGCTTTTATTATAGATCTCAGACTCAGGCGAGTTCAGGTATTTTGGGATGTTATCCCCCGACTTTAGCGTTCGTCCGCCGAAACCGGTCACCCTACCCGATAAATTATGGATGGGAAAGATCACCCGGCCGCGAAACCGGTCATACCTTTTTTCTTCCTTGACGATCGTAAGGCCTGATTTTTCCAGATATTCAATCTTGTATCCTTCGTGCAGCGCCTGCCTGGTAAAAGCATCCCATTCATCCTGACAATAGCCAAGCTGGAATTCCCTGATGGTATCTTCCCGGAATTCACGATCCTTGAAATACTCCAGGCCGATAGCCTGACCCTTCTCTGAATTGAAAAGGGTTTCGGAAAAATATTTCTCAGCAAATGCAGTCACAGAGAACAATGCTTCCTGTTCATTAACTGCCTGCAGCTCTTCAGGTGTCTGCTCTCTCTCCACTATTTCGATAGCATACTTCCCGGCCAGGTATCTCAAGGCCTCCGGATAAGTAAAATGTTCATGTTCCATCAGGAAGTTCACGGCATTGCCACCTTTCCCGGAGCTAAAGCATTTAAAAATATTCTTTGCCGGTGAAACATAGAAGGAGGGGTTTCTCTCGTCAGTAAACGGGCTCAAGCCCTTCAGGCTCTGCCCGCTTTTCTTAAGGTTGACAAATTCACCGATAACCTCCTCGATCCGGGTGGCTTCCATGATACGTGCTATGGTTTCTTTAGGTATCAATGCTTCAATAAATCAATAATTCAACAATTCCATTATTTGGCCTTGGGTAAATTTTTGGCACATAAATTATATCTCCGGATTCCCGGATATTGTTTCTTTTACTTTACAAAGATAACATAACCATTTTTTACTTAATTTTATTTTTTAAACAAATTCTGTTCAAAATGCCTAAAAAAGAGATAGAACTACTGAAAACACAGATCCAAAAGTTAGATGCAAAAGATTTTGATCTGGAAGCCTGGAAAAAATACACCATCATTATCCTTGCCCGGATATTTGGAGATACCTCTCAGAAGGTCAGGCAGATAGAGGGTATTGAATACGATTTCAGCAGTTGGTCGCTGCGTGATACCACGGGTTCATCATCTTATATCGACACTTGTAAAAAGCTGGGGATGGAAATCCTGGAGGCTTCCATTGAGGAGTTAAAGACCTTCGGCTTGCCTGAGCAGGACACAAGCTCAGATGTCATTTTCGACACTGTTATGGAAGCGCTTGAGGATGAACTGAAAGGCCATCAATTCAAGGAGATCAGAAAAATACTCCAGTCAGCCAACTCACCAAAAGTCAAAAGGAGCAATATACTTGAGAAGCTGAAAAGCTATGGACATGAAGTATCCACAGAAGTTCTCGCTAAGATACTCAGCACACAAGCTGTTATCAATAAGTCAATAAATAAATATGGATCATAAAATAATGACAGCCCGGCTGATCATCGACTATATGCACCGCACCATGATGCATCATGCCATGTGGTTTGCCGAAGTACAGCATCAATATGGCCGGGAAAAAGCCAGAGAGATCATGAAGTCAGCTTATGAAAGAAGCTATGAAATCCAACTGAAAAGACTGTCGAAAGTCCTTGATTTTAAAATGGATGGGGATATCCCATCTCCTTTGCTGGACCTTTCCACAGACAAGCTGAATGAACTTAGGGAAGCCGTAGCTGTAAATTGGCTGGCCAATGACGGCGTCTGGTTTCAGGCCGTTGAATTTTCAAAGGGCATGTTCGATGCCAAGCGGTGCAATGATTCCTGCTGGGCGCAATTCTCCCCCTTTGAAGCATGGTCTGTCAAAAGGCTTCTTAAGTTACCCGAAAGGTCTGGTCTGGAAGGACTCAAAAAAGCCTTGCAATACCGCCTGTATGCAAGCGTCAACACACAATCCATTATAGACGAAACCCCGGACAGCTTTGTCTTCCGGATGAATGAATGCCGGGTCCAGGTTGCCAGGAAACGGAAAGGCCTCGAGGATTACCCGTGTAAATCCGGTGGATTGATCGAATACTCTTCCTTCGTAGAAACCATCGATCCGCGCATCCGGACCGAATGCATCGCCTGCCCGCCTGATCCTCACCCGGAAGAATATTATTGTGCGTGGAGGTTTTCCATAAATGAGTGAGTAACCATATTTTTAACTATATTTGCCATACTAATTCCAAAACTAAGTCCTACTTGTATTAGCAATTTTCAACTAGTAATTAACCTGAAATAATTAACTATGAAAAAAATTAATGCAATTTTCCCCATTTTATTTTTTTTATTCCATCTAAGCACCGTCATCCACGGTCAGGGTGTTGCAATTAATGAAACCAATGCCGCTCCGGATGCATCCGCCATCCTGGACATTGCCAGCACCACCAAGGGGGTGCTAATTCCACGAATGTACTATGGACATATAGAAAATATCCAGGACCCAGCAGACGGGCTTATCGTGTTCAATACTTCCGACAACCAGCTGTATTTTTTTGATGCAGGAGTTGGTTTTTGGCGAAACCTGGCCTTTGGCAATGATACCATCGATGCATTCTGCGGCGATTCAATTGTTGACAGCCGTGACGGAAAAAAGTATGGAACAGTCAGAATTGGTACCCAGTGCTGGATGTCGCAGAACCTGGATGCAGGTAGTTTTACAACAGGTCCTCAAAATGATAATGGGCTTATTGATAAGTGGTGCTATGACCATAATCCTGTCAATTGTGATACCAACGGCGCTTTGTATACATGGTGGGAGGTCATGCAATGGGTGAATGTGGAAGGGGGCCAGGGTGTGTGCCCGGATGGCTGGCACGTCCCAACGGATTCGGAAATTTGTACACTTGAGATTTTTGTTGACGCCTCAATTGTTTGCAGTGACATTGGCTATCGGGGGATAAACGGGGGTACTCTATTGAAGGTTAACGGAGGAACAGGTTTTGATATGCCTATGTGCGGCAACAGGTTGGACAACGGAACCTTTGCTTTTATGGGGTCTGCAGGTTATTTCTGGGCATCGACATTTTCTTATGAAAACCATATGTGGAGAAGAGGATTGTATTCTTCCAGCGCCCAGATCGAACGGGATGTTTCCAATTATCCTGCCGCTTTGAGTGTAAGATGCATTAAAGATTAACACAACATTAACTTTTAATCACTTACACCATGAAAAAATCAATACTTTTTCTGATCATTTTTACACTGTTTGTGTTAATATCTCAGTCTCAAAATATTGCGGTGAATACAGACGGTTCCTTACCAGATTCATCAGCGATAATAGATATTAAAAGTAATATAGATGGAATGTTATTTCCGCGATTGACACGCAATGAGATCTATAACATGGGCTTTGTGGCTCACAGCATGATCGTTTATTGTACCGATGATCATGCATTTTACATGTATTACAGTAACGACAGCCTCTGGCATAAGGTCGGCACAGGAAATAATTATATATTGCATAAACGCTACTTACCCGGGTTCATTTGCGGGGATTCAATCTTCCATGACAGCCTGATGTACGGTACTGTTTATTTTAACAAGCGTTGCTGGCTCGACCGAAACCTGGGTGCTGTCCAAAAAGCAACCGCTATTAATGATGCTTTATCATATGGTGGATACTACCAATGGGGCCGGCTGACCGACGGGCATGAAAAAAGCAACAGCACTGTAACCACAACTTTATCACATGCTGATGTTCCTGGTCATAACATGTTTATAACAAGTCCTGTTGAACCTCGCGATTGGAGAGCCCCATCAAAGAACAGTTTATGGTCATGGTTATACGGAATCAATAATCCCTGTCCTATGGGATTTCGATTACCAAGTAGATATGAATTAGAGAATATATCCTCGGGTTGGGCAACACATGTTGATGGATTTAACTCTATTTTAAAATTACCAAGTCCCGGATATCGTACTTTTGATAATGGTTTATTGGAACATGTCGGACAGGATGGAGTCTACCATACCTATACAAATGGAGACCCGCTGAAAACATCCATCATGATGATCCATCCTACGGGTATTACTATTTTCACCAATACAGACAGAAGTGCCGGATTCTCAGTCAGGTGCATTAAAGAACGTGAACCTCCCTTAGTTCCTTATGACCATCTGCCTGCAAATGATTCTGTGGTTACCATCCATAATCCGGTATTGAAATGGAGTTGCAGTGATGGGGATGGGGATATATTAGAGTATGTTGTGTTTTTTGGACTGGAATTTCCCCCGGATTATATTGCCAGGTTTCTTCCGGATACCTTTTTACAACTGAGCGGATTACTCCCTGATACAACTTATTTTTGGCGTATTAAAGCATATGATCTTAATGGATATGCATCATGGAGTGATGATTGGTCATTCCAGACCGGAAGCCTGAACCAGTTCATATGTGGTGACACAATTTTCTTTCTTGATGATACTTTGAAAACAGTTTCCCATAACAACCGCTGTTGGCTCGATCGCAACCTGGGGGCAGATCATCCTGCCACATCAATTAATGATCCGGACGCATATGGCGATTATTACCAGTGGGGAAGATACCGCGACGGACATCAGGTGCCAACTTCGCTTACAACATCAACTCTATCCACTTATTTCAGACCCAGGCATGACTATTTCATAACTACAAATTCTTATCCATATGACTGGTATACATACCAATTAAATAATCTTTGGGCTGGTTCGACAGCTTATAATAATCCATGTCCTTATGGTTACTATGTGCCGTCGTCATCTGAATGGAGCATGGCCATAATCGGGTGGAACAATGTAACGGATGCGTTTAATTCCCCCCTCAAAATAACAGCTCATGGAGCCAGGAGCCGCATTAACGGAACTTTCTTTGATGTAGGAAATATTGGGATGTACCAGACGTCAAATACGTCTGGCATCTACCATGATTGGGTATATCTTGGGGCTTATACTGCATTGAATACTGATGGTACACGGGCTTATGCGAATCCTGTTCGCTGTGTCAAGAAAAACCAGCCACCCTATGACCTTACATATGCATCCCCGACAGATGGAAGTACCATTACTTCTTCTTATGCCAAACTACATTGGACTTGTAAGGATCCTGACGGAGAAGAACTGCAGTACCGTATCCATCTGGGCCTTTCCTCAAACCCTGAAGTAGCGGCTTACGAGCAGGCCGATACTTTCTTCATCGCCAGCAGTCTCTTACCGGATACAACATATTTCTGGAAGATCATGGCCATCGATCATTCAGGTGAAAGCATTGAAGGGCCTGTCTGGTCATTCAATACTAATATTACTAATCCTTTTTCCTGCGGGGATACGCTTTTCTTCAGGAATGATACCGTAATGACCGTGATGCACGACAACCGCTGCTGGATGGACCGTAACCTGGGGGCGGAACGGGTTGCAACATCTTTTACAGATGCAGATGCATATGGTGATTATTACCAGTGGGGAAGATATGCCGACGGGCATCAGGAGCCAACAAGTTTGGCTACTGGATATCTTGCTGCTGGCGACCGGGCCCACCATGGTTTCTACATCCTCAATGCTGCGCATCCTTATGATTGGCACAGTCCTCAAAATGACACTTTGTGGGCCGGTCCCTTATCATACAACAATCCCTGCCCATATGGATATTATGTAACAAGTATGCAGGATTGGATTTCGGCCATGGCGGATTGGAGTAACGGTACTGATGCATTTAACTCTTCCTTAAAGATCACCGCGAATGGTGAGCGCGACGGGCATAATAATTTTAACTACCAGAACGCGTGGGGGCTTTATCATGCTTCAACGACTACAGGCACCAGTTCTGAGTATATTTCCATTGGTGCTGGCAAATATTTCTATTATGACGGAAGACGGGTATTTGGCAGAGGAGTCCGTTGTATTAAAGAAAACCAGGCTCCTTATGACCTTCAATACGCGCTTCCTCTCAATTGGGATACCATCACATTAGCATATGCAAAACTTCATTGGACATGCAAGGATCCTGATGGAGAGGCACTGCATTACCATATTCATTTGGGACTTACACAAAATCCTGAAGTTGTTGCATACCAGCAGCCCGACACATTCTATTTTGCCAATGGATTGATACCCGATACAACCTGCTTTTGGAAAATCATTGCTGTTGATCAGGCAGGAGAAACCCTTGAAGGACCGGTATGGTCTTTCAGTACAAATAATATAAATCCTTTCGTATGCGGTGACACGATTTTCCACCGGAATGACACTTTACTAACTGTGATTCACGATAACCGGTGCTGGCTCGACCGTAACCTGGGTGCCGATCATCCTGCAACATCTATAAATGATCCTGATGCATATGGAGATTACTACCAATGGGGCAGATATTATGATGGACATGAAGATCCCTCAAGTATGACAACTTCAGCACTCTCATCCGTTAACAGACCGGGACATGGTAGGTATATCCTGACTTCTTCTCATCCATATGATTGGAGGGTTCCTCAAAATGACACATTATGGGGTAGTACTGATTCCTATAACAATCCATGCCCATATGGCTTTTATGTGCCTTCATCCGCCGATTGGACCAGTGCAATGAGCGGTTGGGTAAATCTTACAGATGCATTTAATTCGCCGTTGAAATTGACTGCTTCGGGAGGCAGGAGCCGCATTGATGGAAGCATGTATGATCAAGGTATCAGTTGTCATTATCAAACCTCTTCTACTGTAGGGCATCAAAATGATTGGGTTAATTTTGGTGCAACAGTGGGATTATATTCAACAGGTGAACGGGCGTATTCCAACCCGGTTCGGTGTATTAAGGCAGTTCAGCCATAACATCGTCTATAATTGTTTGCCAGTAAACGGATCATCATTGAACACAGCAGATACCCCTTTCCATTGATGGTCTTTCTGTAGTCATGCAATACTCATTCGGAGGTCATCAATCGGGCAGAAGCAAATGACAACCGAATGACGCGTAGCAAATGACAATCGAATGACACAAAGTAAATGACCATCGAATGACGCGAAGTGAATGACAATTAAATACCCCGCTACAATGTTGGAATTAAATATTAAATCGTGAAATCACTTTATTAAACTCACTCATTTCGGTCAAGTATCACAGATTTAAACAATTATTGCTACTTTTGCACCTCATTTTTTGAGAATTGCTTTAGTTCGCGTTTTAAATGGATAAAAAATACAAGGAATATAAAAAGCTTGACCTTACCCAAACCGGCCTGGATATAGGACAGTACTGGAAGGAACACAAAACCTTTGAGAAAAGCCTGGAGATCAGGAAAGGCCATAAGGAATATGTCTTTTATGAAGGGCCCCCCTCCGCAAATGGAAAACCGGGTATTCATCATGTCATGGCCCGGGCTATCAAAGATATTTTCTGTCGTTACAAAACCCTCCAGGGATTCCTCGTAGAACGTAAAGCCGGCTGGGACACACACGGTTTGCCTGTGGAGATAAGCGTGGAACAAACATTGGGCATCACCAAAGAGGATATCGGGAAAAAGATTTCTGTCGAAGATTACAATAAGGCTTGCAAGCGCGAGGTCATGAGATTTAAGGATCAGTGGGATGACCTTACGGTTAAAATGGGCTATTGGGTTGACCTGGAACATCCCTATATCACTTTTGACAACAAGTATATCGAGTCGGTCTGGTGGCTGCTGAAACAAATTTTCGACAAAGGCCTGCTGTACAAAGGGTATACCATCCAGCCTTATTCGCCGGCGGCCGGAACAGGACTGAGCTCTCACGAGCTGAACCTGCCCGGTGCCTACAAAAATGTCAAAGATAGTTCTGTTACGGCCCAGTTTAAAGTGGTCCGGGATAAAAAGTCGGAATTCCTCTTTCAGGATATGCATGGAGATGTCTTCTTCCTGGCATGGACTACCACCCCATGGACTTTGCCTTCCAACACGGCCCTTGCCGTCGGTAAAAAGATTGATTATATCAGGGTTAAAACCTTCAATCCTTACACCCATTTACCAATCACATTGATCCTCGGGAAAGACCTGCTTCCAAATTTCTTCCCTGAAAAAAACAAAGATCTTAAACTTGATGAATACGAAGCCGGACAGAAAGCCATTCCTTATGAGGTAATCGATGAATTCAAAGGTAAAAAACTGGAAGGTATTCGTTTTGAACAACTGCTGCCTTATGCCCAACCGGAAGACGGGGATGCTTTCAAGGTCTTGCTGGGCAATTTTGTAACTACCGAAGACGGCACCGGCATCGTTCATATTGCTCCTTCTTTTGGTGCTGACGACTTTAAAATAGCGAGGGAAAATGGCATCGGCTCCCTGACCATGGTCAACAAACAGGGAAAGTTCATTGACACCATGGGCGAGTTTGCCGGCCGTTATGTAAAAACGGAATATGATGCTGATTTTGACCCGGAAAAAGAAGACAGTGTTGATATCGACATCATCGTCAAGCTAAAAAAGGAGAACAAGGCGTTTAAGATTGAAAAATACGAACACTCTTATCCACATTGCTGGAGAACAGATAAACCCATCCTTTATTATCCGCTGGATTCCTGGTTCATCAAGACTACTGCTTATAAAGACAGGATGATAGAGTTGAATAAGACGATCAACTGGAAGCCGCCTGCAACGGGTACGGGAAGGTTTGGCAACTGGCTTGAAAACCTTGTCGACTGGAACCTCTCACGCTCCCGTTTCTGGGGAACACCATTGCCAATATGGGCAACAGAAGATTACAGTGAATTAAAATGCATCGGTTCTGTTGAAGAGTTGAAAAAAGAAATTGAAAGATCGGTAGAAGCCGGATTTATGGACTCAAATCCGCTGGAGCAATTCTATCCCGGAGATCTTTCAAAAGAAAATTATGAAAGTTTCGACCTCCACAGGCCTTATGTAGACGATATTATCCTGGTTTCTCCCGGCGGTAGCAAAATGATGCGTGAGCCGGTGCTGATCGATGTATGGTTCGATTCGGGCGCCATGCCTTATGCACAATTCCATTACCCGTTTGAAAATAAAGAACTGGAACATTACTTTCCGGCTGATTTCATCGCTGAAGGTGTTGATCAAACCCGGGGTTGGTTTTTTACGCTGCATGCGATCGCGGCCATGTTGTTCGATTCGGTGTCCTATAAAACTTGCGTGTCGAACGGCCTGGTGCTTGACAAGGACGGCAATAAGATGTCGAAACGGCTTGGTAATACAGCTGATCCGTTTGAGATGATCAATCGTTTCGGGCCGGATGCTACGAGGTGGTATATGATGACCAACTCTCAGCCCTGGGACAACCTGAAATTTGACCCGGATGGGATAATAGAGGTGCAGCGGAAGTTTTTTGGAACGCTCTATAACACATATTCCTTTTTTGCACTGTATGCCAACATTGACGGATTTACCTATGCAGAAGATGATATCCCGCTGAAAAAACGGCCGGAGATCGACCGCTGGATCATTTCTGAGTTGAACACCCTGATCAGGAATGTGGAAGATTTTTACGAAGATTATGAGCCGACCAAGGCCGGCCGGGCCATCGCAGAATTTGTGAACGATCATTTAAGCAACTGGTATGTACGGCTGTCGAGGAGAAGGTTTTGGAAGGGCAATTATACTGATGATAAGATTTCAGCTTATCAGACTTTGTACAAATGTCTTGAAACCATAGCGCAATTATCTTCGCCCATAGCACCTTTTTTCATGGAAAGATTGTTCAATGACCTGAACTATGTGAGTGGCCGTATGGATGTTGATTCTGTTCATCTGACCGATTTCCCGAAAGCGGATGAGGGCAGTATTGATAAAGACCTGGAAGAACGTATGGAACTTGCCCAGAAGATTTCTTCCATAGTACTTTCCCTGCGGAAGAAATCCAATATCAGGGTTCGTCAGCCATTGAAAAGGATCATGGTACCTGTCCTGGATAACCATTTCCGGACACAACTTGAGGCTGTCGAAAAGCTGATCCTCTCAGAAGTGAATGTTAAAGAGATAGAATACCTGAGTGATACAGCAGGTATGCTTGTAAAGAAAATCAAACCCGATTTCAAAGTCCTGGGGCCAAAATACGGGAAGCTGATGAAGTCTATCGTAGCTGCCGTCAACCGGTTCTCTCAGGAAGATATCTACAATATCGAGCAAAACGGCTCTTACACCCTGTCTGTCGACGACCAGACAATTCAGATCCTCTTATCGGAAGTTACAATTAGTACCGATGATATACCCGGCTGGCTTATCTCAAATATAGGCAATTTAACGATAGCTTTAGACGTTACGGTAACAGAATCCTTGAAACAGGAAGGACTTGCCCGTGAGCTTGTTAACCGTATCCAGAATATAAGAAAAGAGAGTGGTTTCGAGGTAACAGACAGGATCTGCCTGGAAATTGAAAAAATAGATTTCCTGAATCAGGCAATTGAAAATAATTTTTCTTATATTTGTTCGGAAACTCTTGCAGAATCATTAGACTTAGTTGATACCATTACAGGGGAAGGCAAAGTTCCAGTGGAGCTCACTGAAGAATATAAAACCAATGTTAGGATCGAAAAGGCTGGTTATTCTAATTAACTTTAGTATTACTTAAAAATTTGAAGCCATGACTGCAGAAAAGAAGATTAAAGAAACAATCGAAAAGAACAAATTTTCAGATGAGGAACTTGAAGAATTCAAGCAGATCATTTTGATGAAACTCGAAAAAGCCAGGGAAGACCTGCAAATGCTAACAGAAGCTTATACCAATGAAAATGGTCATGGAACGGATGACACCTCACCTACTTTCAAAGTACTTGAAGAAGGGTACCAGGTATTATCAAAAGAAGAGAATAGCAGACTGGCCTCCCGTCAGCAAAAATTTATTAACAATTTGGAAAATGCCCTGCTCAGAATTGAAAATAAAACCTATGGCATCTGCAGGGTCACCGGAAAGTTGATATCGAAAGAAAGGCTGAGAAGCGTACCACATGCTACTCTCAGCATTGACGCTAAGCTAAACCGGAGTTAAGTTTATAATAACATATTTATATCTGCTGAATCTTTGGACTTTCAAAGACTCGAACGGAGTCCCATTCCAATATTCCAACATTCCAATAATCTTTATCATATATAATATAAAAAGTACATAACCACCATCAAAGAAGGTGGATTTCTAATTCAAATTAAACCAACAGGCATTGAAAAAGGCCGGGATCATCATTTTTATCGTTCTGCTGATTGACCAGGTATTAAAATTCTGGATCAAAACCCATATGTATCTCGGAGAAGAGATTCCTATTATGGGAGATTGGTTTATTCTTCACTTTACTGAAAACGAAGGTATGGCTTTCGGTCTGAAGTTTGGTGGCGATGGCGGTAAGCTTGTTCTAAGCCTATTCCGGATCCTCGCTATCGTGCTGATTGGATTATATCTTTACCGCTTATCCAAAAGAAACGCATCAACCGGGCTTATCCTGAGTTTCTCGCTGATCTTTGCAGGCGCTCTTGGAAACATTATTGACAGCGCTTTCTACGGACTGATCTTCGGTGAAAGTAGTTATCATAATGTGGCTGCTTTATTTCCCGAAGGAGGCGGCTATGGCAGGTTTCTTTATGGTAATGTCGTGGATATGCTATATTTCCCTTTATTTAGAGGGGTTTTGCCCGACTGGATCCCTTTTTTTGGGGGACAGCATTTTATCTTTTTCAGGCCGGTTTTCAACGTCGCGGATTCAGCCATTACCGTTGGCGTATCTGTCCTGATCCTTTTTCAACGAAAGTTTTACCAAAAGGCAAAGTAATTTTCATTACCTTTGCAGTTTGTTAACTCAAAATAAGGCAATTAGATATGGAAAAAACGAGAATCCTTTTTGTAAACCAGGAAATTATGCCCTATCTTGAAGAGAGTCACATGTCAACCATCGGACGACAACTTCCACAGGGTATACAGGAAAGGGGGAAGGAAATCAGGACTTTCATGCCCCGTTATGGAAATATCAACGAAAGAAGAAACCAACTTCACGAGGTTATCCGCCTGTCCGGTATGAATCTTATCATTGAAGACGCTGATCACCCTTTGATTATCAAAGTGGCTTCTATTCAGCAGGCACGCCTGCAGATATATTTTATCGATAATGAGCATTATTTTCAGCGTAAAGCAACCCTATCCAATAAACAGGGCAAGTTTTTTGAAGACAATGACGAAAGAGCCATCTTTTATGCCAGGGGAGTTCTTGAAACAGTTAAAAAACTTGGCTGGAGCCCTGATATTGTGCATTGCCACGGTTGGTTCTCAAGCCTGGTTCCAATATACCTGAAAAAAGCCTATATAGATAACCCTCTTTTTTCTGACACCAAAGTGATCTATTCTATTTACGATGATGACTTTACAGAAGAATTGAGCCCGGGATTGGGTAAAAAAATCATCATGGAGGGTATCACCAACAAAGACCTCACACACTATAAATCCCCCAACTACGTTAATATGATCAAAGCAGCAATACATTATTCGGATGCTATGATCATTGGCAGCGAAAAGATAAATCCTGAAATTGAAGATTATCTGAAGAAAGCCAATAAACCCATTCTTGATTACCAGGATATGGATCATTACGTGGATGCCTATTCAGAGTACTACACCAAAATCCTGGCGGAAGAACCCATTATATCCTGAAATTTATTACAAAAAAAAATTTAGTGTCATAAAATTGAGCACCGTGAACAAGAGTTTTCGCTTATTGGCTAATCTAATCATGTTGATTTTGTTGATAGCGGTTTCCTGTAAAAAGGAGCCCGGCCAGATTGGCATGAATCTCCAACCCGAATCAGACAAGATCAATGTAGTATTCAGTGATACCACAACACTTATTGCCTATTCAAAGATTGTTGATTCCATACGGTCAGATGAAGCTACTTTAAACCTGTTGGGGAGTTATTTTGACCCTGTTTTCGGCCCCAATACAGCAGCTTTTCAGGTGCAGGCCAGGTTGTCGAAAACATCATACGACTTCGGGACAGCACCGGTTCTGGATTCCCTGATCCTGACCTTGAGAATTTATGATGTATATGGTGATTCGCTATTTGAACAACATATTGTAGTTTATGAGCTTGATGAGGCTATTTATATCGACAGTAGCTATTATTCAACCAGCACAACTGTTGTGAAACCTACACTTTTGGCTGATGTTTCCTTTGTGCCAAACATAAATGACAGTGTGGTAATCGATGGCGACACCCTGATTCCGCACCAGCGCATTCATTTGGATGAGATCACAACAGAACTGGGGGACAGGCTCCTGACTGCAGACGGTGATGTGATGTCAAACAGTACTGATTTCCTTGAATTCTTTCGCGGACTCAGAGTAAAGTCAGAAATTACAAGTATAGATGGGGGAATTATGTATGTAGACCTGGTCAATACCATGTCGCGAATGATACTTTATTATCATAATGAAGATACGGATTCTTTGAAATACGATTATCTGTTTACTGATCATTCGGCGCGTTATAACAATTTTTATCACGATTATTCACAAGGGGATGCATTTTTTAAGGCCCAGGTTGGAGGTGATTCCACACTGGGCAACCAGGTATGTTATGTGCAGGCAATGGGAGGGGTTAAAACCAAGATTTTGTTCCCGTACCAAGAATTATGGTATGCTGATGGCCCGATTGCCGTCAACGAAGCCAGGCTGATCATCCACGGATTTGAAGATGATCCTTTCTATGACCCTCCCGCGTCCCTGACATTATTAAAAATAGATGAGGACGGCAATTTCATACCACTGTCCGATCAGTTTGAGGGACTGGATTACTTCGGAGGTATTTACGATGAAGATAAAAACCAATATTTTTTCAGGATAACCACTTATATGCAAAGCTTAATACAAGGAAACGAGAATGAACTTGGATTGGAATTGTATGTCAATGGTGGGGCATATGTAGCCAGCAGGTTTTTATTAAATGGCCCGGTCCCGTTTGATCTTGAAAAGAAACTTAAACTGGAACTAACTTATACCAGGCTTAATTAGCGCTGAATGATGGAATGATAGAAAGATGGAAGAATGGAATACTGGAAAAATGGAAGAATGGAATGAGGGAGCAATTCCAACATTCCAATAACATTGGATATGTATAACAAAAAATAAATATATGTGTGGAATCATTGCATATCTAGGTGAAAAACCGGCTTATCCAATTTTAATGAAAGGTCTTTACAGGCTGGAGTACAGAGGTTATGACAGTGCCGGTATAGCCATCCTGAATAAAGAACTGACTGTTATCAAGACCAGGGGAAAGGTATCCGAACTTGAACATTTTATCAATGGAAAAAACCTCCATGGCACCATTGGCATTGCTCACACGCGATGGGCCACACACGGAGAACCAAACGATGTAAATGCCCACCCGCATTATTCTCAATCAAAGAACCTGGCGATTATCCACAATGGTATCATTGAGAATTACGGAACCCTGAGGAAAGAGCTTATCCATCGTGGCTATGAATTCAGAAGCAATACTGATACAGAAACTCTTATACACCTGATTGAAGATATCCAGATAAAAGAAGGTGTTGAGCTGGTTGAAGCTGTCAGAATAGCGCTGAACCAGGTGATCGGAGCATACGCCATCGTAATTATCTCAAAAAATGACCCGGATATGCTGATCGCAGCCAGGAAAAGTTCTCCCCTGGTAGTAGGTATTGGTGAAGGTGAGTTTTTCCTGGCTTCCGATGCCACCCCACTCATTGAACACACCAAAGATGTTGTATATCTTGAGGATGAAGAACTGGCCATCATAAGGAGAGGTCACGAATTGAAGATAAAAACCATTAAAAACAAGGAAAAAACGCCCTATATCCAAAAGATGGAACTCAACCTGAGCGCTCTTGAAAAAGGCGGGTATGAACATTTCATGCTGAAGGAGATCTTTGAACAGCCACGATCCATCAAGGACAGTATGAGAGGCCGTCTGAATGTTAAAAAAGGAACTGTCAAACTGGGTGGTATTACGGAATACGAACAGAAGTTGGTGAATGCCAGGCGGGTCATCATGGTGGCATGCGGAACTTCCTGGCATGCGGCTCTTGTCGGCGAGTATATTTTTGAAGACCTGGCCAGGATCCCTGTCGAAGTTGAATATGCCTCAGAGTTCCGGTACAGGCATCCCATTCTAAACGAGGATGATGTGGTGATTGCCATTTCCCAATCCGGGGAAACGGCTGATACCATGGCAGCCATTGAGCTGGCCAGGGACAAAGGTGCTACAATCATTGGTATCTGTAATGTCGTTGGGTCTTCCATTGCCAGGGCTACGGATGCCGGATCATATACGCATGCCGGACCTGAGATCGGTGTGGCTTCAACCAAAGCTTTTACGGCACAGATAACCATTCTGTTGCTGATGGCACTGACCATTGCTGAAAAAAAAGGAACAATTTCCAGGTTGCGGTATCAGGAGATCCTCACCGAGTTGGAACAGATTCCAGAGAAAGTCACTGAAACCCTGAAGGTTAACGATCAGGTTAAATTCATTGCAAATCTTTATAAAGATTCCCGCAATGCCCTGTACCTCGGAAGGGGATATAATTTCCCGGTGGCCCTGGAAGGAGCCCTGAAGCTCAAAGAGATCTCTTATATTCACGCAGAGGGATATCCTGCTGCAGAAATGAAACACGGGCCTATTGCCCTGATCGATGAAGAAATGCCGGTGATTTTTATAGCTACCAACAAAGGCACATATGAAAAAGTATTGATCAACATCGAGGAAGTCAAGACTCGCAAAGCTAAGATCATCGCCATTGTCACCGAGCATGATGAGAGGGTTGCCGAACTGGCAGATCACGTCATTGAAATACCGGAAACAGAAGAAATGCTGGTTCCTTTACTGGCTACCATCCCGCTTCAGCTATTATCATATCACATAGCTACTATGCGCGGATGTAATGTCGACCAGCCGCGAAACCTCGCTAAATCAGTAACTGTCGAGTAAACAAAATCTAAATTGATTATGGGTTAGTTTTGCGAATTAAGTGCCTAATATCTTTTTTCGACAGCAGCCCAATCAACCAGGTTCCAGAAATCTGTAATATAATCCGGTCTGCGGTTTTGCTTGTCAAGGTAATAAGCATGCTCCCAAACATCACATGTCAGCAGTGGTTCCAAACCGTTCCTGAGTGGATTGCCCGCATTGCTCTCCTGAACAATGTCCAGCATTCCCGACTCGTTTTTTACCAGCCAGGCCCAGCCCGATCCGAATAATGTAGCTGCTGCAGTAGAGAACTTTTCTTTGAACACAGCAAAGGACTCAAAGTCTCTTATTATCATCTCCATCAACACACCGGAAGGTTCACCACCACCGTCTGGCTTTAGGCAGTTCCAGTAAAAGCTATGATTCCAGACCTGTGCTCCGTTATTGAAGATACCTCCTGTAGCTTCCTTGATAATAATTTCCAGGCTGGCGTCTTCAAATACGGTTCCGGGAACCAGCTTGTTCAGGTTGTTTACATAAGCCTGATGATGTTTGCCATAATGGAATTCCAATGTTTTTTTTGAGATATATGGTTCCAGCGCATCCATAGCAAAAGGTAATGCAGGTAATTCAAATGCCATAATTTCTTGTTTTAAAAAGTTACAAACCGATCTTTCAAACAAATATATAGAAGAAAAACGATTTTTTAATTTTATTCTCTGTTTTTTGATTATTCCCTGCTTTTTTACCTCTGTATCCTGGTGCCTATCCTATCTTCATCACTTAGTGATCTCTTTATACCCAATTTGAAAGATTTTATCGATCTTATGATAGATCGGATAAAAGCCCGGGTCATCCAGCATATTCCTGCCAATGTAAGCTTTCAGAAGAAGTTTTACCTTATCTTCAGAATCCCGGATTTCCCTCTTTTTTGCCTTGATTCCCTGAGATGCCGCCCAGGTTACCAGCTCATCAAAAAGTTTGTCACTGACAATAAAGTTACTGTTGAATTTATTGAAAGTATCGAGTCCACTGAGTTCTTCCCTGTGGTTATCCGTATAATCGAATGCAAATTGAAAAATAAGGTTTTTGTGAAGGAGTTGATTATAATATTTATCTGCCTCTTCAGATTTCAGCGGGACATAGATATCAGGCATGATGCCACCTCCGCCGTAAACCACTTTTCCTTTCGGGGTATAATATTTAAGCGAATCATCGAAATGAATACTGTCAGGATTTTCCATTTCTCCGTTCACAAAACGATGATAAAAATCCTCATAATATTCATCACTTCCATTATTATACGGCCGTTGTATGTTTCTCCCGGTCGGGGTGTGATAACGGGATACGGTCAACCGCAGGGCCGAGCCATCGGGCAGGTTCAGTTGTTCCTGGACCAGTCCTTTTCCGAACGACCTCCGTCCGATGATCAGCCCCCTGTCATTATCCTGTATGGCGCCCGCTACGATTTCTGAGGCAGAGGCAGAACCTTCATCGATCAGGATCACCAGGTCATCATCTTCTAATAATCCCTTCCGCGTAGCAAAGGCATAGCTGTTGGGCCGGTTGTTTCCCTCGGTATAAACGATCAGGGTTTCCTCCCTGAGAAACTCATCAGCCATCGAAATAGCCGCCTGAAGGTAGCCTCCGTAATTACCCCTCAGGTCAAGGATCAGTTTTTCCATGCCTTCTTCTTTAAGCTGCTTCATAGCAGCTATGAAATCGTCATGCATTGTTTCGGAAAATTCACTGACCTTGATATAGCCCACCTCATCATCAATCATATAGCTAATATCAATGCTATAGGTTGGAATGACATCCCGGATGATGGTAAACCCAATCAACTCAGGGTTATGTTTCCGGTGTATGTCAACATCAACCCTGGTGCCTCTCGGGCCCTTCAACATTCCAATCGCTTCATCATTGGAGATCCCTACACCCGCTACCACCGTATCATTGATCTTAACAATGCGGTCTCCTGCCTGCAATCCCACCTTCTCGGAAGGGCCTCCGGAAATGGTTCGAATTACCATAATGGTATCTTTCTCGATCCGGAACTGAATTCCAATACCTTCAAAGTTCCCTGTTAATGGGTCATTGACTGTATGGAATTCCTCTGCCGGGATATAATGTGAATGTGGATCCAACTGATCCAGGATGCCTTCAATAGCATCATTTTCCAAGTCTTTCCGGTTCACCGGGTCAACGTAATCCTGTTCGATATAATTGATGATATCATTGACTTTATTGTATTTATCCGGCCGGATGAAAAAAGCGCTGTTTCCTATGGAAGATACCGATGCCAGCCGCATCCCCAGGTAGACACCCAGGATAAGGATCACCGTTAGTACCAGCGGTAAGTAAATAGCCTTTTTAGAATTCTGTATGCTCATGTTGAACTCCTTTGAAAAGGCAAAAGTACAAAGTATAAAGTTGAAAGTATAAAGTT
>DAOWEV010000095.1 GCA_030638325.1 Bacteroidales bacterium | reverse complement strand
TTGCGCAGCCGGATGATGGTGGCTCCATTATCAACCCGGCTTATGTTCGTGTCTTTACCTGATGAAGACAATGCATGGTATGCCGGGGATGAAAACAGTGCTACCCTGAGATGGAAAACATCCCATGTGGAAGATCCTGAGAACTCTGAATTCAATTTTGCGGTAAAACTTTACCCTTCCGGTGAGATTGAATTTTATTACGGTAACTGCTCATGGCCGGAAAACCTCGACTGGGTTTCCGGTATCTCAAACGGAAATAATAAGGATTTTTATGCAAGCTGCCTGTCCGGAAAACAGCTTATCGACAGTGGAAAAGTGGCTAAGTTCATCCCGGGCAGTTTCCCCGAAGAATTGGCCATTTCAAAGGATGGTGTATTAAGTGGAATGCCGTTGAATGGAGAAAAAATCTATAATATCACGGTAAACGTTACGGACAATGATAACATAAGCGATACCAGGACTTTCCAGTTATCTAATGGTTTACTGACCGGCATTTCATTTCAGGCCGGAGAAAATCAGAACGTGGACTACGGAGATACCGTTTATCTTGATATGGAACTAAAGAATATTGGGAACCAAACACTTACTAACGGAACCTTTCTTCTTAATATAGATGACCCTTTCGTAAATCTTATTGAACAATCAGCATCTTTTGCTAATATCCTGCCCGGACAGACGCAGACACTTTCGAATGCCCTGGTATTTTTTGTTGGCTATGATACGCCAGACCAGTATGGCCTTAATTTCACTACAGAAATTACAACGGACCAGCAACAATGGGCTACCGAAGTTTTTTTCACTGTGAATGCACCGGTACTGGCAGTATCTGTTCTTGAGATTATAGATGAGGACGATGGCATCCTGGAGCCGGGGGAGACAGCCGATGTGGTTATTTCAGCCAAAAACAACGGAAATGCGACAGCTTACCATGTTTTTTCTCAACTGACCCCTGAAAGTTCAGACATCACAATAAACGGGAGTTCCGTCACATATGTCGGAGACCTGATAAAAGGACAACAAGGCGAATATGCTTTTTCAATTACTGCTGATGATTCTATCCCGAATGGGACAAAAGCAACGCTCCTGCTAACTATGGCAGGCGACCACGGCATATCTGTTACCAACTCATTTACTTTCAGGATAGGCCGTGTACCCGCACTGGTTATCGACCTGGACCCGAATTTTCATTCAGGCCCCGGATTGTATTCTACCATAGAGGAGTTGGGAGTTATAACTGAATACATGAGTTTCATTCCAATTGACCTGGATCAGTACCAATCATTATTTATCTGTCTCGGTATTCAATATTCAAATCATAAGTTGACATGGGGCCAGGGGGAGCAACTGGAAAGCTATCTTGATGCCGGCGGGAAAATATACATGGAAGGGCGTTTATGCTGGCTGGAAGATCCTTACACGCCTGTGCGGTCAAAATTCAACATATCAGCGGTGGAAGAATTCATATGGTATGATACCATCACCGGTATTCCCGGCACCTTCACAGAGAACATGGTTTTCTTTAACGGGGCTGCCTATCCAGTTAATTTCAGTTATATTGAAGCAGACGACACTGCCTTTCCTATCATGAAAGACCTGGAAGAGAATAGCGGATTGGCCATAGCAAATGATGCAGGTAATTATAAGACCATTGGCACCATTTTCGAATTCGGTGCGCTGCAAGACACTTCCCCTCCATCAACAAAACAAGAGCTGATGAAGAAATTCCTGGAATTCTTTGAGATAAAACAATATTCTATTGGCATCGGGGAAATTTACCACACTCAATCCGGGAGGTTGGATTTGTTCGTATACCCCAACCCGGCACAATCAATTCTGAATTTACAGTTTACAATTTACAATTTACAATTGGTTGTGAGCATTTATGATGTTTACGGAAGGAAGATCGAGGAGGTGCTTGTGCCGGAAAGACAACAAAAAATGCAGATCAATGTTTCGGATTATCCGGAAGGCATTTACATTGCCGTTTTGAGAAATGCCCAAAATATTATTTCAAGCAGTAAGTTTATAGTGGCGAGATATGTAAAATAATGTAATGAAACAGAATAAAATCAAATATACTGTTCTATTGTCTATTTTATTATTAATATTAGGTTGTCAAAAAGATAAACCTAATCAAATTTTACCTGAGAAACATTGCTGGGAAATAGATAACTGGGAAGGCCTTTTACCTGATTCCCTTCTTCTTACTCAAGAAGAAACTTTAATTCCAAATGTGGATACAGCATTTATTAACTGGTTAAACAATAAAAATAACAGGATAGATATTAGATCTTTGACATCTGAAAATTTTGAAGATCTTAAATGCCTGAAACAGTATCTGAATGGTAAGAGTTTAGTTCAGTTAGGTGAAAGCAGTCATGGCACAAAAGAATATAACCAGATAAAAGTCAGGCTAATTAAATTTCTTCACCAAGAAATTGGATTTGATGTTATCGCATTTGAAAGTGGCTTTTTTGAATGCTATTACACATATGAGAATTTGAATAATTATACAGCTGAAGAAGCCTTAAATAATTCCATTTATAAGTTTGTTTGGGGAACAGAAGAAGTTCTAGAGTTATTTGAATATATAGAGCAAACCCAATCAACAGAACATCCATTAATATTAACCGGTTTTGATTGCTGGAGAAGTGGTGATAATTATGATAAAAGACCTGATGTTTTATTTGATATGCTTTCTAAAATAGATACATTATATGCAGAAGATGTATTAACTTTTGATCACTATGTTTTAACTACTGGATTATATAACTATAATTATTTGGTTTCAAATGAGGATTCAATTAAGTCGAAGTATCTGGAAATAATATCAACTATTGACCAGCACATTGACCAACTCATCAATTATTACCCTGATCAGGAACACTATCCCATATTTATCAAACAATCAATCAATTCAACGCTAGCAGAAGTAAAGTATATAATAGCATATTATGAGAATAATGAGGATGAACAGTATTTTGTTAGAGATTCTGCAATGGCGGCAAATATTTCTTTTTTAAAAGAAGAATTTTTTCCTGATAAAAAAATAATTATCTGGGCTCATAATTATCATATTGCGCACGATCCTGATCATATGGCTTGGTATAATAATGCGAGAAATATGGGTAATTGGCTCGTTGAAAAATACAGAGAAGAATTATATACTATTGGATTGTATATGCTCAGAGGCAAAACCAAAACTGACTACAATTGGCAAATTATTGATGTCGAATTACCTACAACATCTTATAGTTTAGAATCAATTTTATATCATGAAAGAAAAAAATACTTATTCGTTGATGTATTAAATCATCATTATAATGAAGGAAATAAATGGATGTATTATACAATTACTGCCAAAAGTTCAGGTTTTGCAGATGAAGAAATGATAATAAAAGACGAGTATGATGGCATTATTTTTATTGATACATCCTCAGTTCCAGATTATTTGAATCGAATAATAAATTACTTTACATAACACGCAATTGTAAGCAGAAAGTAATAAATATGAGCGAATTAACAATAAATAAACTAAGTAGTAAATTGAAAGATCGGTGTTTCAAAATACCCAACTTTTCATATTGCCATCGATAGCCTCCTTTTCAGGATGCCACAACATCTGAAATCTAAAATTGTTATTGGATGTTCAAATAAAACGATATTTTCGATTTTTTTGACAAACTCTAAGGTAGGGATCAGTCCTGGCTAAATATTATTTTGATGTGCTGGGAATAAATATGAACTTAGCCAAAAATCCCGAAGGGATTGAACAATAATAACCGTATGCGAAGCGTACGGAAACAAACGAAATAATAATAAGAACCCCGAATGGGGTTCAACAAACAACACAAATGTGTCAGTTATTGTTCAACTCCTTTGGAGTTGAGGGTACATTTGTCTTTTTTACCACAGGTTTCACCAGTGGTTATTTTTGTAAAACCGCATCGCGGTTCACGATAGATTGATGAACACCTCAAAGTTTCGAAAGACAATATGGAGAATCCATTGGCAAAATGCATTTTAGGACTTGTTATTTTTTCTTCCAGCACATCAAAATAATATTTAACCTCAGTCCTTCATTGAGAAACATTTAAAACGATATTTTCGTAAATTTGTAAAAAAGATTTTAATCCCTGCAAGGCAAAACGCCCAAAAACAACACAATAATGAAACATAAATATCTATCTCTTTTACTCCTTCTGGTAATTCCTTTTTTTGTTTTTCAGAAACCTGCCAACAAACACGAAAAGGATCACGTACCCGGTGAGATCATGCTGCAGTTGAACCAGCATAAAAGTTTGAACCATCAGGAACTCATCAACCGGATGCTGAAAGAATATGAGTACATTGAACTAAAAGTCATCCGGAATCTTTCCGTGAGAATGAATATCTGGCTGTTGAAATTCAACGAAGCAAAAGTTGCTGAAGCCAATGTGCTGACATCCTTAAAAGATCATGACCTGGTACAATTTGCCCAATACAATCATTATATCGAGATGCGCCAGAATATTCCGAGTGACCAGTACTTCGGCCTTCAGTGGAACATGCACAATACCGGTCAGACCGGAGGTGTTCCGGATGCCGATATCGACGGTCCGGAAGCCTGGGATTTTGCCACCGGCGGCGTCACTGCCACGGGTGATACCATTCTTATAGGCATTGTCGATGACGGTTTTGACCTGAACCATGACGACATAGTTTACTGGAAGAATTATCATGAGATACCCAACAATAACATCGATGATGACTCAAACGGGTACATCGATGACTATCATGGCTGGAATGCATGGAACAATTCGGGCAACCTGATTATGCGCGACCACGGCACACATGTTACAGGTATTGCCGGGGCCAGGGGCAACAATGATATGGGTGTGTGCGGTGTGAACTGGCATACAAAAATATTCCCGGTTGTGGGTTCCGCCACTGTTGAAGCCATCCCTGTAGCAGCATATTCTTATATTTTAGAAATGCGGACCCGGTACAATGAAACCGGTGGAGAGCAAGGCGCTTTTATCGTTTGCACCAACTCCTCCTTCGGGGTCAACCAGGGCCAGCCGGAGGATTTCCCGATCTGGCACGCCATGTACGATTCGCTTGGCGCGGTAGGTATCTTAAATGCAGGCGCCACCGCCAATGCCAACTGGAATATCGATGAGGTTGGAGATATCCCTACCGCTTTCGATAATGAATCGCTGATCACGGTTACCAATACCACCGATGATGATATTAAAGCCAGCGCCGGGTATGGCATTACAACCATTGATCTGGGAGCCCCGGGAACCCAGGTATACTCTACGAGGCAGAACAATGGCTATGGACACAAGAGTGGCACCTCAATGGCCACGCCACATGTGGCAGGCGCTATCGCCCTGATGTATGCCGCTGCTGATGAAGCATTTATGCAGGCTTATCATAACGATCCGGAGAGTAAGGCGCTGGAGGTCAAGCAGTATATCCTGAATGGCACAGACCCGTTGCCGGCATTACAGGGAATAACTGTCACCGGGGGCCGGCTCAATATTTATAACGCTATCGTTAACATGCTGAACCCCGGGGTCACCGTAAGTCCTGCAAGCCTCTCATTAATTTTGCCTGAAAATATCATTGATAGTGCTGTTTTCACAATAGACAACCAAACCCCAAGTGAAAAAACCTATACTATTCAAATAGAAAGCTTCCCGGAATGGCTGTCAGTAAGCTCCTCCTCTGGTACCATTCCCCCCGAATCCCAGGAACCGGTCACGGTATATTTCAATTCCACCGGACTTGATCAGGGTACTTATGGGCATGGTATAAATGTTATGGTGGGAGTTCAGTCATTTTTAGTTTCTGCCGAATTGACCACCCCGCTGCTGTCTACCGATCCCGAAGAGGTTATTATGCTCATGCAAGCTGATATGCAGGATACTTCTTCTTTTACATTGAATAATAACACTGACGAGGATATTGATTTTTTAGTTTCAATAGAAGGATCGCCCGGGTGGTTGACCGCTGATCCGGTTTCAGGAACCTTGAGCGGAATGGGAAATTTTGAAATCACCTTGTTTTTCAATACGGACGGATTACCGGATGGTATCTATACGGCAAATGTGGAAATAGCTTACCTGGAATATACAAAGTTGCTTACAGTAACGCTGTACAATCCGCCCCTCCGGATCACCCCGGAGAGCCTCTATAAACCCCTGGGGCCTGACATCCAAGATTATACCGACATTATCCTGACAAATCTGGCACCTATAATTGCCCGGTTCAATGTAGAATTTGAAGATCAGCCTGTTTGGATCTCCGTCCATCCCATTGATGGTTCGCTCCAGGTAAATGATATGGACACCATTACCGTCTCCCTGAGCACAACAGGCCTTGCAGAAGGCTCTTACCACACTGAATTCCTGGTGTACTACAATGATATGGTCTTTCCCGTACCTGTTGATATGCAGGTCATTCACTTCGGGATCGGTGAGGGGGATCATGCCCTGGTCCAATTTTCAGCTTATCCCAACCCTTTCACTAATGAAATTTCCTTCGGTCTCAGCCTGAGCAAAGCGGTATATATCGAGGTAATGATCTTTGATCAGCGGGGACAGAAGATCCGGGAACTGACTGCCCGGGAGCTCATCAGGGGAGATCACAGTTTCAATTGGAACGGCACTGATGGCAAGGGTCAAAAGATGAGCGATGGCATTTATTTTGCGGTTGTTTTCATCGATGGGATGAAGGCTGTTTCGGAGAAGATTGTGCTATTTCCCAATCATTAGACACCACATTTATGTGGTGGATATTATGAATTAAAAACGGCATAAATGCCGTTCCTAGTTATTCTGGCTTATTTCATTAACATTCATTCATGAGCCAGCCAACTGGCCGGGTTCAGAAGTGTCTTGGCCTTCCAGACCTCGAAATGCAATTCCGTTCTGGATTCGTCAGGACTGGTAAACACCACGCCTATCTTGTCTTTGGTATCAACAGCGTCACCCTCCCTGACATATACCCTGTCGAGATTTGAATAAACCGTCAGGTATTCTCCATGCCGGATGATGACCACATTATTATTGTTCGGAACCGACATGACCCGGGTAACTTTACCTTTGAAAACAGCCCTGGCTTCTCCCCCCTCATTGGTAAGTATATTGATACCGTTGTTCCTAACCTTCACCCTTTTCAATACAGGGTGCGGATGTTCTCCGAAGGTGCTTGAAACGATGCCCCGTTCCATGGGCCATGGCAATTTGCCTTTATTGCTCATGAAATTGCCGGACAACTCCAGTTCCTCAGGTGTAAGGGCAAGTTCAGACGGTTTGCCGGCCACACTTTTTGCTCTTGCGGCTATCTCCGCGGCAATGATTTTCTGAATGGCTTTCTGCAGATCCCTGATTGCCTTTTCTTTCTGTTTTAACTCTTTCTTCAGGTCTTTCTCTGTCTTAACAAGCTTTTGTACAATCCGGTCCTTATCTTCCTTTTCAGCAAATAGCTTGTTTTTTTCATTTTCCACGGTACCCGCCAGTTGTTCCTTTTCAGCTTTCCTTTGCGAGAGGCTTTCTGATTTTTGATGCAATTTTTCCTGTGTCTGCCGGATCAGCTCTGCTTGTTTTTTTCTGTAAACCTGATATTGCTGAAAATATTTCAGGCGTTGATAAGCCTGGTTAAAATCATCTGCTGCAAAGATGAACATAAAGCGGTTGTAAAGATCTCTGTTTTTATAGGCAAAGTAGATGATCCGGGCATATTCATCACGCAATTCCGTGAGTTCTGTATTCAACTCCCGGATGCTGTCTTCTGTAAAGGATATCTGCACGTTCAGAAAATGGATCTCCGAATTAATGGCAGTGATAAGCTCCTGTCGTTTGCCAATCATATCGGCCAGGATCACCACCTCACTCATATTTGCTTTTTTCGATTTCCTGGTCTGGTCAAGTAATTTATTGGTGTACCTGATCCCATCTTCCGCTTTCTTCTTATCCTGCTCCAGGGAAGCCCTGTCTTGCTGTGCAAGAAGCGGGTTTACCTGAATTATCAGTATAAAAATAAATAGAAACCAACGAAAAAGGATGCTCATTTTGAGTGATTAGATCAGGGACAAAGATAAGAGATAAAAGGAAACTGATCAGTACTTAAAGTGCCTAAAGTGACTATGTTATTTTCAAAGCAAGTGTCGAACTAAAACCACTTTTGGTGGGAATTAATTAACTGTTGCATGTTACAGGTTGCAGGTTACGGGTTGCAAGTTGAGAACCTGCAACTTGCAACCTGCAACAAAAAAACAGACAAGATGTTGGTAAAAGTTGCATCCTAAGTGCTTAGGGGGCCTATTCAATCCTCTTATAGTTCTTCGGAATGCTGAATGGGAAGTTGAGGGGGTTGTCAAGAGTGAGTTTTGAATAGTTTATGTCAATGGATATTTTCTTTTCAGCCGTGATGTCAAAAATGATGTGAGACGGAAACAGTTGTTCTTCCAACTCGATGAAATTACCGTACCGGGCTGCCAGCCTTTTGTGCTCTTTTCCATATTCTTTAATATTCACACGGCTGATCTTAAATGTCTGAGGATCCAGCCATATATTCTGAATAAGCACAAGCTTATCATCCTCCATTTTCTTAAAATACTTTTTCATCTTTTGCCTTCTTGCCGTTGAGAGTTTATACTCCCGGCTATCAATGGAAGCCCTGAAGTTTGTTGTTTCATAGAACTGAAAATCATTGCCGATTATGAATGACTGAAGGATATCGAAATCGATCCGGGTCTCCAGGAATTGATTTACGAAGTCATAATCCCCCATAAAATAAGTTTTATCCATCCTGTTAATATAGAAAATGGAATCCGAAGTGATCATCAGCCTTACCATTTCAATTCCCAGTGCAGGCGAGAAGCTGATCCAGATCACACTGTCTTTCTTTATCCGGGTCTGTCCCTTGAATTTGATCTTCTTTTTATCAATCTGGTAGGAAGTGTTGAATTTAGCAGAAAAACACCTGAACTTAAGTTCATTTTCATCCAATCGTTCCAGGAGGTAATCATGGCCATATTCCTTTAATGGCTCTTTGATCACAGAGCGGGGGGTTTTACAGGAGGATAAAAAAACAAGCACGACTAATGTAAAAATCAGCCATTTGATATATGGTTCACCCTGATTCACAACCTGACATTGATCTTTTATTCGTATAATATTTTGTCCTTCACTTTTTTCTCCAGAAATTCAGAGCCCTGTCCTTTTTTAACAGCTTTTTCCCAGTATTTTACGGCGCCTTTTTTATTCCCAAGTTTATAAAGCACATCGCCGTAATGTTCTAATACAACTGCGCTTTCTTCCCGGTTTCTGATGGCTTTGCCGATCCATTTTTCAGCCTCCTTATACTTCCCCTGCATATATAGTACCCACCCGTAAGTATCCTGGTTAGCGCCGTTTTCCGGGTCAAGATCAACTGCTCTTCTGGCCATTTTTTCCGCTTTCGTGAGGTTTTCACCCCGGAGTGACAGATAATAGGCATAATTGTTCAGTACGATAGAATTATCAGGATCGATCATGAGTACATTATCATAGGCTTCATCCGACTTTTCATGCTCGTCAATCTGAAAATAAACATCCCCGAGATAGGAATAGAACTGTGCTTTCATCAGGTTATTTGCAACTACAAACCGAACTCCCTTACTCAAATCATCAGCCGCTTTCTCGTAGTTTTTCAGTTGAAAGTTGGCCACCCCTGAAAAAAGATATAACATGGGTTGCTGTGGAAAAAGCCCGATAGCACGCGTACTTTCATCAGCCATCGTTTCAAAATCACCCAATTCTGATTCTACAAAAAGATACTGTTCCCATACAAGGTATTTACTGCTATCCATCGAAATGACAGTCCTGAAAGCATCACGGGCTGCTTCGAATTGATTGTCCTGGTACAACAGATCAGCATAAATAGAATAGGCTTTTGCTTCACCGGTGTGGGCCTCTATGAGTATAGAAGCCAGCTCAAAGGCTTCCTTCTTGAGGTCATTATATATCTCGTTGATGGTATAGTAAGCAAGCAATATCTGTATCTTGGTATCAATATCCAGATTTGGATTGGCAAAACCTGTTTTCAGGTATTCGTATGACTTTTCTTCATCTCCTTGTTTTCTATAATAGTCAGAAAGAGAGATGTTGATATAGGGGTTTTCAGGATCTACTTCCAGTATCTTCTTATAGGTTTGAAGCGCCTCATCATACATTCTGCCTGCCATATACAATTCGGCCAGCATTTCAAGGTACCTTGTCTCATAAGGATAGGCTGATGCAAGCTTCTCTATTTCTGCAATGGCCTTTTCGGGTTTGTTCATCAACAAGTAGATCTTTTCCTTCTGAACAGAAACATGTTCTGTTACACCAATCTTTTCTTCAATAAGATTGTATGTTTTAAGAGCGTCTTTATACTTACCGCCATAGAGTTGGTTCAGGGCCAGGTCCTGGTAGTAATCAAGATATTCCGGATCATCTTCTATCAGGCCCTGGATCACTATTTCTGCCTTACTATAGTCGCCGGCTGATTGGTAAACCTGCAACAACAAGTATTTATACCACTTGTTGCCGGGGTCATGTTCCACTGCCTTCTCAGCATATACCAGGGCTTCACCTTCTTTGCTCTGCCTCCTGTAAATTTCTGCCAGCGCATACATGGATGCCGCATCATCAGGGTCAATTTCCAGGCATTTTTTAAAAAGCTCTTCAGCTTTCTCATAATTACCCAGTAACTTCTGCTTTGAGGCATCATAAAAAGTTTCCTGGTTAGACTTAACACCCTCACGACCCTGTTGCCCGTATATACCGGCAGGAATTAAGAGTGCCAGAAATAATATCCAGCCAATATGTTTCATGTTCTCAGAAACGAACTTGTTCATCTATAAATTATTAATTTCGAAGCATTCCGGAAAACTCATCCATCCTTCCATCATTCCATCATTCCATTGTTCCACTGTTCCCCCAACAATCTCTTTTCAAAGCAGTCTCAATTTAAAATTTAAAATTCACAATTTAAACTTACTTCTGTCCCGTATGGCCAAACCCCCTGGCTCCCCTGTCAGTTTCGTCGAGTTTTTCAACTTTCGACCAATCAACTCTTTCATGTCTTGAGATGATCATCTGCGCAATACGTTCTCCATCTTCAATTACAAACTCTTCGTTCGAGAGGTTTATCAGGATGATCCTGATCTCTCCCCTGTAATCCGCATCGATGGTACCGGGTGCATTCACGATAGAGATGCCTTTCTTGAATGCCAGTCCGCTTCGGGGTCTGATCTGTGCCTCATAACCAACCGGTAATTCAATGAACAATCCGGTAGGGACCAGGGTTCTTTCCAGTGATCTCAGTATGACCGGTGCTGCCAGGTTTGCCCTCAGGTCCATGCCTGCAGAAGCCATTGTCTCATACGAAGGCAAAGGGTGTTTTGAATGATTTACTATCCTGATCTTCATTGATTGTCAATGTTGGGGGTGCAAAGGTATAAAATAAGACTTTCTGTGGTTAAAAAATCTTACCCCTTATCAACAACCAATGCTTTTTCCTTCAGGAAGGCTAC
>DAOWEV010000221.1 GCA_030638325.1 Bacteroidales bacterium | reverse complement strand
GTTTGGTTCTGTGAAGAAAATGTAGCCCTGTTCTGTAAAAACAGGAACACGCATACAGCAAAGAGAAGTAATGCGGGAAGTAAATTCACAATTGTTTTTTTCATGGCAGAATTTCTAATTTTTTAAAAACTTACAAATAATAAAGCAACAAATTACCATTGTGATAAATGGCATTTTAATCCTGCCACAGCGCATGCTGCAGCGGTCTGACGACAATGATTTGATTGTTGCGCCCCTGCAGTTATAACAGTATTACAGCCATTATCTATCGCTTCCTGGATTAAATATACAAGTTTTTTTATTTTGTTTCCTCCTGAAGCCAGACCTGTATTATCGTTTCTTTTAAGTCCATCTGAGATATTATTATTCTTACAAATCCCTTCAACCCCACACAAAATATTGCTGCGAATAGGATTAAGGTATTCATCCCTCTGAATTTAAAAATCGTATATATTCTTTGTACATTTAAGTTATGAAAAAGTATCTGGTATTTATTACGTGCTTCTTGTTGTTTGTATTCTTTACTACACCGGGTATTGCTAAAGAATACAAAAGCAAGGAACTGGTTATTCATGAACTCGAACTGGGTTATCCCTGCCCGGCGATTCCCTTTTATCATTTTATAGCTGAGCTGGAATTACCTCACGCTTCCATCATCGAGGTGGAAGCAGCCGTTAACGGGCATGTGCTTCGCTTTACTGATCTGCACCGTGCTGATGAAATTACCGATATGGGCAGGCCGGTAATTAGTCACCGCCCTCCATCGGGATATGGTTTATCCCAGGACGGAACATTATATCATCATCCACATTTGGTCGGTTGGGTGAAATGGGAACCGGGCATAGATTATGAAATACTTATTAAGGTCAGGATGAAGGAGAACATTCATGGATCCGAAGATGATGTATATCTGACGGTTAAGAGAAAGTTAAAATCACCTGATGCTGTACCCACTTTTGATAAGGAGTGGAAAAACTATAAAGCCATTGTACTTACTGAAACAGCTGGAATAGACCGCAAGGCAGAACCGGTGGAGGTATTGCTGCCCTTTTACCCTGATGAAGCACAACAATTAACCCGGGATATCCGTGTAGTATCTGTTGATCCCCAAACCCATGTATTATCAGAAGTGCCCAGCCAGGTTTATGATATAGAACAATATCTGGAAGAGGATGATATGGGCCCGGACGAACATGGAAATCCTACCCGTGATATCCCCTTATGGATGGCTACGGTTACCGCACGTGTTGCATTCCTTGCAGATGTACCTGCCAGAACCAGCCAGGTATTTCTTATATATTATAACAATGAACATGCTCTTGCCAGGATGTATAAGACCGATCTAAGGGTACAGGGAGAAGCTCCTGGCTTACGAGTTGATAATGATCTTTATTCAATTGTATTACATCCCAATTCCGGTCACCTGGATCAGATTACTCTTAAAAATAAGCCCGATACGCCTTTGTTTCACAGGATGGAGACGAATGGGGCCATTCACTGGAACCCGGGAGCCTATACTCCCCCTCGTCCCTGGACGCATACCGCTGATTGGAAACCACCTAAAAATGTAAATTTTATGGCGGGTCCTGTAATCTCGACTGCCGAAATGTGGGATCATCTGAGGGAACTACCGGAAGTAGATGCATCGGTCCGGTATGAGTTCTATCCTGGCTTACCCTACTTCATCAGTTCCACCACCATGAGAATCAATGAACGGATAGATGTTATTGCGCTTCGAAATGGCGAGATAGTATTCAAGCGGGAGCTGATGACACATGCAGCCTGGTATGATGTCATAAGGGACAGCGTCATCGTGTATGATGTTACCAAAATGCCGGATCTGACAGATCTTGCCATGGAGGCTGATGTTCCGTGGATTACTTTCTTTAATGAACAAACCGGGATTGGCTTTTGCGGTATCCAGCTGGATTATTCCAATGCGGGACTCGAATCAAGGCCCCGGCTTCTCAATCCATACATGTACATTACAGGAGGACCCTGGATCTACTGGACACGTGCACTTTCTTTTAGCTTTTTATCTTCTAATCATCAGCAAGTGATACCGGCAATGAAAGGATATTTCTTTGCCGAAAGATGGGCCTATCTTACCTATGAGACAGCTAAAGGGGAAAAGCCATATGCTCCGGTTTTACAATGGCAAAAACGCCTGACCAATCCTTTGCGAGTGCGCCTGGTTGAAGAAGTGGATGAACGTGTTTCAAGGTCCGTACATGAAATTTACATGGATGAGGGTAAAAGCGGATGGGAAGAGCGTGAGTCAAGCAGGCACTGATTGAATTAATCAGTTTAGGAGGGCTTCATAAAGAAAGGACTTTAGCGATGATAGCATTTCAGGCGAGCGTATCAAAAGGCTGGCTCCATGATAAAGGGGGCTTTAAATTTGATGAAAAGTATTACAAGGACCCGCTTTACAGACAGCTCCAGGACAGGAACATGAACGGGTTTGTCAGAAGAGAATTCCCGGATTACCCTTTGTACCATATGGAGGCAAACCTGATGCAGGCTGGTCATGCCAATGAAAACCAGGTACTGGTCGGAGGCATACAACCTAACCTGATACTGGCTGTTGCACTGGGTTCTGAATTTGTAATTTACCCTGACAGGGATTCAGATATATCCGGGAATCCTTTAAAGAATATTGCTTCAGGTAAGGATCTTCCCGCTTTGGAGCAAATCATGGATCACCCGTTTATTCAGGAGCTGGATGCTCAGATTATTGACCTGAAAAGCACACATCCGGAATTGGAGGTCATACCACCTTTTTTCTGGGACAATTCCGGACGGGCCACCATCCATGGGATCATCACAACCTCCTTCAAACTTATTGGAGACAATGTCATGATCATGATCATCATGGATCCTGATCTCCTGCATGTTATTCACCAGTGGATCACAGATGTATATATTCTGTTGATCAACCATTATGCCGAATTGGCCAATATGCCAATTACATCAGTCCATGTGGGGGAATGTTCAGGCACCATGATTTCAAATGATCAGTATAGTGAATTTATTACACCTTATGTTACTCAACTGGGAAAAGTTTTCGGGAATATCCGGCTTCATTCATGCGGTCAGTCAGATCATATCCTTGATGCTATTTCGCAAATAGAAAACCTGAAGGTGATTGATACGGGATCAGATACATCCATAGCCAAAATAAGGGAAATGACGGGCCTTGGATTTGAAATTAACCTTGAACCTCCGGTAAACCTGATGTTAAAAGGCTCACCGAAAAGTGACCTTATCAAATGGTTTGACCGTGTACTGGAAGAAAACCAGGGAGGGCCGCTAAAATTTGCATTTCACCTTGAATCCGGTTATGCTGCTGAAAATTGCCTGATGATCTACGATGAGTTGTTAAAAAGAAAGTTGATCCGCAAATCCTGAATTTATTGGTTCTGGTACAGGTCGAGTACTATTTTTTTAAGGGACCCGACCGCTATGCTCGTTATTTTTTGTCCTTTTTCAGCCGAGACCATTCGCACATCTCCATACACGCCGTTGGGTGTCATGTTTTTCATGCTTCGATACAGTGAGGCTTTTGGACCCCGGAGCATATCACCGGTGGCCCATTCAAAACCCTGCTGGTTTTTTTTACCCTCAATTTTATCATGATGAACCAGTTCAGGTGCAATTAACATCATGAGCGAGGTCTCAAACTCTCCTGCATGTCCCACGCCACCTGCACCGGTCTCATTCAGATCAAACAGGGCCTCGGCTGCAATCTTCCACCAGGTAGCCAAAACAATCCTGCATTCCGGGTGCCTGTTCCCAAAATGCTCGACTATTACCTGCGCTATGCCTAAATTGCCTCCATGACTATTATAAATGATGAGATTTTTAAAACCATGAAATGCCACTGAACCGAGTATGTCTTCAGCCTGTCGCAGAAAAGTATCATGTTGCAGGGTCAGCGATCCACTGAAGTCCAGGTGATGCTCAGAGCATCCTACACTCATGACGGGTAAAATGAGTATGTTATCCGGAATTTCCTCGTGCAGCTGGTGACAAAAATATTCGCCGATCATCCTGTCGGTTGCAAGGGGTAAATGTGCCCCGTGTTGTTCTATGGCGGTCACGGGGAGTATTACCGGTATGCTTCTATCCAAAGCATCTATTTCTGGTGATGTTAATTGATCCCAAATCATTTTTTTATGGCCCAAAGTTCAATTTCAACTAAAAATTTATCCAATAACCCTGTCTGAACCGCTGTTCTTACCGGCAAAGGCTCTGTGAAATAATCTTTGTAGATTACATTAAAACGTGGCCAATCGCCTATATCTTTTAAATATACATTGACCTTGAATACCTCATTCAAGGAACTTCCTGCACTTTCTAACTGCTTCCTGCAGTTTTCCAATGTCAGTTTTGTTTGTTCCTCAATGGTATCACCGATTGTTTCTCCCGCCGGATTAATGGCAGCCTGGCCTGAAATCACAACCAACTGGCCGGGATTTAACTTCAATACCGGTGAATAAGGACCTGCAGTGACATGCTGTGAAGCTTTATCAGGCAATTCTACAGGTGGTAAATGGATGGGGTCATATCCCATCGGGTGTGGTAGAAACCCTATAAAACCAGCGATTTTCCATTTTCCGTTGATTTTTCTGCACCGGTACAATGTCTGCCAGTTTAACAGTTCGGTCCGGCCATTCTTCTTTCTGATTGCCCCATCGAATTTTTTATGTATCAAAGCGCTGTCTTCCGAAATATCAATATCCCGCAGGGTAGTGGCTTCATAAAGTTTCTTTTCAGGGTCGTCCTCCCAATCGGTTCCCGTGAAGTTTGCGGCCTGATCCAGCCAGAACTGCCGGTAAGATTCCAGGTTTGAAAATAATAAATTCCATGAATCCGGGTTGATTGAAGATCGTGCATCAATTCCCATAAAACCTTCCTCAATAAAATCACTGGCTACCCCTTCCCAATCATTTTTTATAAAAGCTTCTATGTCTCTTTTTACCAACATTTCCCAAATATGATAACGGTCCGGGTCATGTTGATTGAATGGATTGATAAACTGACTCATAATTTATAGGATTTTTCATTGATCTGATATTGTCGTATAGCATCTTCATCCGGCTCGATGCCTAATCCCAAACCTTTGGGTAACGCTACGTAAGGCGGGTTAAATTCTAAAGGCTCCTGTAACAGATCATGACTCCGTATCAACCGGCCAAAAATGTCACTTGGCCAGATACAGGATTTTGCCGCAGCGGCTGAATGTACATACATGGCTTCTAAAATCCCGAGGTCTATTTCAGAACCGTGCCAGCAAGGAAGACCCGCTGCTGATGCCAGGTGATCTAACCTTTGAAAATCTGCCAGGCCACAGTTAAAATTAAAACCATCTATGGCTTCTGCCTGAAGGGCATCAATGGCGTTGTCAATACGCTGGCCATGCTGCATATTTGAAAGAGAAACATGCAGGACAATCGGTACAGCCCCGAATGAACGTAATTGTGAAAATTCATTTAGTTTCCATCTTGGAATAGGGTCCTCCAGACATAACATATTGCCTATTTCCTGCAATCCATATATCCGTTTTCTTGTTTCCCCGGAACTTTCCCACCTTTCATTCGGATCCAAAATAACGGACATGTAAGGCGCTGCCCGTTGAATCTCCCGGCACCAGCCGACCACATCATCTTCCAGATCACATTTAAGTTTTATACAATCATACCCTTGTTCAAAGTATTTTCCAGCCAGATCACCTACATCATTTAACCGCCTGTGTCCGCTCCATGCCCCCACTTTCACCTGTTCCCTGACCGGCCCTCCAAGCAGGTCTACCACGCGAAGTTCATGAGCTTTAGCATAGGCATCCCAGATTGCACACTCAAACCCGTCATATTCCCTGCAAAAATGAAAAGGGAGGGATTGCAAAGTGAATGAATTAATATCTTTTCCGATAATTGATTCAGCAATGCTGTCAACAGTTTTCCAGTTATGATCCCTGTACAGTTCTCCCCAGCCAATGATCCCATCCTCAAGCTCCATCTTTATCAAGCCCTTTGAGAGTTCATCGAATTGTACGGTCCATGCGTCTTTTGTTCCAACAGGAAGTTTGTGCAGGGGTTTATTCATACCTTCACTTTCAATAGCACCGGGATGTGCAGGCACCAATACTTCATGTACGGTAATTGAATTAATTTTCATCTGTTTATTTTTTATTTTAAGATGTGTATTCGTTATTATATAGCAGGTTGATTGTACCATTATCCACACAAATGGTTTGACCGGTTATGCTCCTGCTCAGCTCCGAGAGCAGGAAAACCACTACATTTCCACAATCCCGGGCACTTGTAAAGAAATTCAGGCATTGATGGTCACTCTTATGGTCTTCCATCCACTTTACCGGATCAGGTGTCCATTTACCTATTATGCTTAAACTTTGTTCAGAATAGATCAAACCCGGTGCGACTGCATTACACCTGATGTTGTATTGACCGAGCTCAACGGCCAGCCCTCTTGTCAATCCGTTAACTGCTGATTTTGCACCGGCATATAAGGCCATCCGGTGCATGGTTGCAAAGGCCTGAACTGAAGAGATATTGACAATATGGCCAACCTCATTGGATGCCAGTAATTGTTTGACAAATGCCCGGCAAACCATCCAGATCCCTTTTACATCCACCTCATATAATCGGTCAACCTCTGTTTCACTGGCTTCATGTGCATTTTTGCCCAGGCCTATTCCGGCATTGTTGACCACGCCGTGAATTATCCCGCATTCTTCTCTGATCCTGTCAAACATCCGGCTTACATCATCCGCTTTACTAATATCTCCCTCTACGGCAAAAGCATTTTTATACTTTTCCGCGGCCCTCTGGGCCATTTCTAAAGTAAGGTCATTTACAATTACCCTGCCGCCCGATTGATCCACCGCTTCACAAATTCCTTGTCCCAGACCATCGCCGGCGCCTCCTGTAACCAATATATTTTTACCATTCAGATCGATCTTCATATTGCGGGTATTATTACATGATCCCATATTTTTCAAATGCCTGACAGGCGCTCATACCCTGTTCAATGGCACTTTGAACCATTTTTTCACCATCCACTTTTTCCAGTGCGCGATAAATTACATCATTTTCAATCTGCCGCGGAATGATACAAACCCCGTCCGTATCTCCAAATACAATGTCACCGGGATGGATCAGGACACCTTCCATTTCTATTTCAATCCTGAAATCAATCACTTTACCTCTTGGTCCCTGGTCTTGTGCATATCTTCCCATTGAAAAAGTAGGGAATCCAAGGGATATGATACCCTGGCTATCCCTGGTATAACCATGAAGGACAACCCCTGCGGCTCCTAATTTCATGGCTCTGGTGCTCATCAGCTCACCCCATAATGCATATCTTGGTGAGGACCCTGTACAGATATAAACTTC
>DAOWEV010000127.1 GCA_030638325.1 Bacteroidales bacterium | reverse complement strand
TCTCCGGACAATCGTTTCACCAACCATTTAAAACAAGTGGAGGCAGCCCTTTCCATCAAGTCAATGGAAGGGATCAGCTCGTGTTCAATAGTATAGGCATCCGCCTCCCGGACTTTTTCCAGTGGAAATATTTTCATGGAGTTTATTTTATGATTTTACCGTTATTTTAGTGGAAAATGTTTTGAAGTCCAGAGTCCGGAGTCCGAAGTCCGAAGTTTTTGAACAACTCCCATCTTCCGTCTTCGGTCTCTCAACGCCTAACTTCTTCTCACGCTTCACGCCTTACGCCTCACGTCTCCGGTCTTCCGTCTTCGTACTTCGGACTTTCTCCTCCCATCTTCCATTAAATTCGTGGTTGAACCAATTTTATTCAAATGTAACCCGATTAATCCACAAACTTAAACATTTTCAATGTGAATTAATATTTACTTTTACCAAAACTTTTGGAATGGGCAGGAGAAAGGAATTACCGGTATTCAGCAAGCTTGAAATATTAGATGCAGGGTCTGAAGGGAAGGCGATAGCACGTGTTAACGACAGGGTAATATTTATTCCCTTTGTGGTACCGGGAGATATTGTGGATGTTAAGGTCGTTCGGAAAAAGCGATCATTTTTTGAAGGCCGGGCAATACATATTCACCACTACTCGGATAAAAGAACAGAAGCTGTTTGCGATCATTACGGAACATGTGGTGGATGCAAGTGGCAGAACATGGATTACAAACACCAATTATTCTATAAACAGAAGCAGGTACGGGATAATTTTGAACGCATTGGAAAATTTGATTTTCCGGAGATACTGCCGATACTATCTTCGGATGAACAGTTTTATTACCGGAATAAGCTGGAATACACTTTTTCGAACCGCAAGTGGCTGACGGAGCCACCTTCCCGGGAAGCTCCTGAAGAAAATATGAATGGCCTCGGTTTCCACCTGCCAGGCATGTTCGACCGCATCCTGGATATTCAGAAATGTTATTTGCAGAACGATCTTTCCAATGACATCCGCCTGGCAGTCAGGGATTTTGCACTAGAAAACAAGATGAGTTTCTATGATGTCAGAAAATGGGAAGGGCTTCTCCGTAACCTAATCATCAGGAACACCTCTACCGGGGAATGGATGGTCATAGTAGTTTTTCATAATGAGGATGAACAAAATGAGAGCCTGTTGAATTTCATCATGTTACGATTCCCGGAACTGACCTCCCTGATGTATGTCATCAACGGCAAAAAGAACGATGATATCTCAGACCTGGATGTTGTCTTATATTCCGGCCAGGCATTCATTACCGAAGAGCTGCCTGCATTCCGGGAAGGCCGGCCACCTCTTCAATTCAGGATCGGGCCGCTCTCCTTTTTCCAGACCAACACGGCACAGGCATCTGATTTATACCGCACAGCAGCCGGTTTTGCCGGTTTCACAGGAGATGAGACCGTATATGACCTCTATTCGGGAACCGGAACGATAGCCTGCTATATTGCACCTTATGTGAAGAAAGTTGTGGGCCTTGAATACATCCCGTCAGCCATCGAAGATGCTAAAAGAAATGCCGGGCTGAACAACATCACCAACACCGAATTCTTTGCCGGGGATATCCTGAAGATCATGGACGACAGCTTTATTGAAAAGATGGGCAGGCCCGACATAGTGATCACAGACCCACCCAGGGCCGGCATGCACGAGAAGGTGGTCAGGCAAATCCTGAAAATAGCTCCTGAAAAAATCGTCTATGTAAGCTGCAATCCGGCCACGCAAGCCAGGGATATTGCCATTTTAAGCGAGCACTACCGTGTTGAAAAAATACAGCCGGTTGATATGTTTCCACAGACGCAGCATGTTGAGAACGTGGCGCTACTCGTGAGTAGTGAATGGTGAGTAGTGAATGGTGGGTTGTGAGTGGTGTGTAGTGGGTTGTGGATTATGAAGTAATTATAAATGACAATGTCTCAAAACTTTCTCCATATCCGGGGTTTCCCCTTTAAATGTATACTTCGCCTGTTGGTAGAATGGTTCTCTTTCGGCAAGGTCATCATTAATTTTTCCTAACAGTTCTTTATCCGGAAGATCCTTCAGGAGAGGGCGTCCGGTTTTTGAATTTCTGAGTCTGTGAAATAGCGACTCAGGATGTAATTTCAGATAAATAGTGATGCCCCTCCTATTCATCAATGCCATATTATCGAAGAATAAGGGGGTACCTCCACCGGTGGCTATTACGGCATTTTCTTTTGTCAATAGTTGCTGCAAGACTTCCTGTTCCTTTTTCCGGAATATCTCTTCACCTTCCTTTTTAAAGAATTCTGCAATGGTAGCCTGGTTTTCCTTTATAAAGAAGGCATCCATATCCACAAACTCATAACCCAGTTTCCCCGCCAGCTTCTTCCCGAAAGTAGACTTCCCGGAACCCATATAGCCTATGATGAAGATGAGCATTGCTAAAATAGTTGATGGTTGATGGTTGATAGTTGCTGCGCCAACTGCCGGCTATTAATAAAGCTTCACGTTCGTAGTCATGCCTGATTTCACCACGAAGCTTTTCTCAATAGTATAAAATGACCTGTCTAAGTATTTTGACCGGAACACAGCCCGGTAGGTTCCCGGCAAAAGTATGAGAGATTCCTGATGCTGGCCCCCATCCCTGAAATTATAGACCCATTCCAGCTTTCCATCTTTCTCTAAGTAGATACCGCCATATCCCCGTGTGGTTTTTTGTATAACTGCTATTCCCGGCACCGGTATTTCAACTGTTGTTGTATGGTTTTGGGTGATTTTAACATCTTCTATGATCATCCTTGGCATGCTCAGCACTTCCAGGTTATAGGTTCCGGTAATATATCTCTCGGTCAAACCGAATTCCTGAACATTGATAGTCTCCGGGCTCCCTTTTTTCCTGACGATACATTGCAGGTTCCGGACATGCTGGGAATAACTGCCCGTTCTCAGTTTCAACTTTCCCTGTGGCACACTCACAGGAATAATGTTATGCTTGCCGGGGATCAGTTTAATACTATCTACCCGCACGGGCGGTAAGGTGTGGATCACAATATCATAACTCAGCAGCGGGTCGATCACGAGTGTATCAGGCAATCCCCGGTAATTCATGGTATGAATAAAATTGTACTTGACCTTTCCTGAAAAGTCATCATAAAAGGTCATATTAATATTCGTTTCAGTAGGTATTCCATATGCATCCAGCAGGTTGACCTGGGCTGTCGTAGGGTTGAGGGCCCTTGAAACAACAACGCGGAGAGCCTTACTAAACTGTGATTCGATGGAACCATCAAAATAGGAACCAACGCATTTGAAAGCTTCTTCAAAGTTCTGGCCGATACCGATCACAAATGGTTTTAGTATAATACCATTTTTTTGAAGTATTTGTGACACTTCACAGGGATCTCCATTGCACTCTTCAATCCCGTCAGTGATCAGAACAATGATATTCCGGCAGTTATCACAGGGAGGAAAATCAGACGCTGATTGCTCAAGCGCAAAGGCTATGGGAGATGTTCCTTTAGGTGTGATCGATTTTAACCTGTGTTTGATCTTTGCAGTGTTATTTGGGCCGAATGGCACCTCCAGTTTTGTATCCGTACAGACTTGTGGTGGGTAGGAGTGCTGATGGCCATATACCCGCAAAGCCAGCTCCACATTTTCCATTTTACCAAGTGTATCCAGGACTGCACTCAGGGTTTTACGTGCAATATTGATCTTGATATCGCTCTGCCATCTGCCATACATGCTCTGCGATCCATCAAAAACGAAAAGTATACGTGTTACCGGTAGCTCAGGCCCTTTGCCGGGTTGAGGCCCGTATTGCTGGCCGTATGTTAATGGAAAAATCCCTATGAAGCACAACACCATTATAGGTTTTATCCAGGATAGCATATGATTGAAATTGGTTTGAACAGCCTTTTTTTCAAATCCAAAGGTATACTTTTCTATAATACGCTAGAATGGATTATCAAATTTTTATAATTTAGTTTAACCAGGAATTTAATGGGAGGCGGGAGAGATGAGAGTTGAGAGTTGAGAGTTGAGATGCTGGTAAACCGTCAACCGTCAACTGTCAACTGTCAACTGACAAACCGTCTTTTCCACTAAAATAATGATAAAACCTATAATTTAAGCTGATAATTCACAAATTAGATATTAGTTTTGGAGTTTATTCGTTTATTTGTTTATTCGTTTATTCGCTAAGCCCACATTTTATATATTAAACTTTTAACGCTGCACAGCGGAACTTGAATGAAAGTGACATCCAACTATACGGTTTATTTAAGATATCTGCTGATGTATACCGCATGCATCACACTATCACTTTCTGTCTTTTCGCAAATTACTCCTAAACAGGCTGAAACAAAGTGGGTTGATTCGGTTTATAAGAGCCTGACCCCGGATGAGAGGATAGCCCAGTTGCTGGTAGTAAGAGCGAATGACCCAGGAGGTAAATATTTTAGTAAGGTCGATAAGTATATACAGCAGTATAATATCGGCGGTATTACTTTCTTCGGAGGACATCCCACTGCACAGGTAATCCGGACAAATCACTGGCAGAAGCTAACCAAAACTCCTCTCCTGATCACGATAGATGCAGAATGGGGATTGGGTATGCGGCTCGACAGCACGGTCTCTTTTCCTTACCAGATGACTTTGGGGGCTATCTCAGATGATGAGCTGATCTTTGAAATGGGCAGGGAAATTGCCAGGCAATGTAACAGAATGGGGATACAGATGAATTTTGCCCCGGTGGTGGATGTGAACTCCAACCCGGCCAACCCGGTCATCAATATGCGCTCCTTCGGAGAAGACAGGCAAAATGTTGCGAAGAAGGGCGTGGCCTATATGCAGGGGCTGCAGCAAGAGGGTGTCATAGCTGTTGCCAAACATTTTCCGGGGCACGGGGATACCGGGTCGGATTCGCATAAAACCCTGCCGCTTATCTTCCATGACCATGAAAGGCTGGATTCGATCGAGCTGTATCCTTTTAAGAAAATGATCGCCAATGGTGTAGACGGTATCATGATCGCTCATCTCTATATTCCCGCACTCGATGACCGTAAAAACCTGGCATCAACGCTATCTGATAAAATAGTCAGTGACTTGCTGGTAAAAAAATTGGGCTATAACGGATTGATCATTACCGATGCACTCGATATGAAGGGGGTTACTAAATATTATAAACCCGGTAATATAGAAGTGAAAGCCCTGCAGGCAGGCAACGAACTGTTGATTCTCAGCGCAGATGTTCCAAAAGCTATAAAAGCAATAAAAAAAGCCATTGCCGATGGAGATTTATCAGGAGAGCTGATTGATAAAAAGTGCAGAAAAGTGCTGAGCTATAAATACCGGGCCGGATTGTACGACCTGAAACCGGTAAATATCAACGGACTCTATGATGACCTTAATGATCCACAATCTGAGCTCATCAACAGGAAGTTGTTTGAAAATGCCATCACATTGGTCAAAAATAACAGCCAAATCCTGCCCCTGAAGCATCTGGATACCCTGAAACTGGCCAGTGTTTCTATTGGATATAACAGACAGACGGCATTTCAGGACATGCTCTCTTACTATGCTCCGATAGATCACTATTTCCTCCCGAAAGGCCCTGTAAGCAAAAATGTCAGAAGGGTACTAAAAAGCCTGGAAGAGTATGATCTTGTTATTGTATCCTTGCAAAATACAGGCCTGTGGGCGGGAAACGATTTCGGGATCAGCAAGCAGTCACTGGATTTCATCAATAAACTCCAGGCTTCAAAAAAGATCGTCCTGGATTTATTTGCCAGTCCTTATGCGTTAAAACTGCTACAACAGGAGAAACAGGCCGAAGCCATCATCATATCTTACCAGGATCATGTGCTCAGCCAGGAATTGTCGGCACAGGCCATTTTTGGCGGGATTGCTTTCATGGGGAGACTTCCGGTTACCGCTTCAGCTAAATATCCGGTATTAACCGGGTTCATTACAGAACCGGCGAGGTTGAAATATACAATTCCCTGTGAAGTGAATATATCTGAAGAAGATCTTATACCTATCGACTCGATTATTGAAAGATGCCTGGAACTCAAAGTATTTCCGGGTTGCCAGATAGTTGCCGCAAAAGACGGCAAAGTATTCTTCAGCAAATCTTATGGCTATCATACCTATAATAAGAAAGATCCCGTAAATGATTTTGATATTTACGATGTGGCTTCTCTAACGAAGATCGCTGCTGCGGTTCCTTCTGTTATGCGCCTGAACGAGCAGGGTAAACTTAATATCGACCAGGTATTGCTAAAATACCTGCCGTTTCTTAGGCAGACTGACAAGGCCCCCATTGTCATCCGGGAGATGCTGGCACACCAATCCAGGTTCCAGGCCTGGATCCCTTATTACAGGTATACTCTCATCGATGGCGTCAGGGATCCTGAAATTTACAGTGACAAGATCAGCGAGGATCATCCGGTCAGGGTGGCACAAAATATTTATATCGGAAAGGATTATAAATATGTTATTTACGACAGCATTATAAAATCCCCGTTGAGGGCGGATGATTCATACAAATACAGCGACCTGGGATTTTATCTGCTGAAGGAGATCATTGAAAATATTTCAAACATGGCACTTGAAGAATATGTCAGGGAACAATTTTATGATCCCCTCGGCTTGTCTACAACAGGATACCTGCCCAGGACAAGATTTCCATTAAACAGGCTGATCCCTACGGAACAGGATAAGACTTTCAGAAACCAGTTACTACAGGGGGATGTCCATGACCAGGGGACTGCCCTGCTGGGAGGCATCTCGGGGCACGCCGGCATTTTTTCGAATGCCAACGATATGGCAATATTGATGCAGATGTATCTGAATCAAGGATCGTATGGAGGAGATAAATATTTTGAAAGCGGCACATTGAAAGAATTTACAAAGCGGCAGTTTCCCCTGAATGATAACAGAAGGGGCATTGGTTTCGACAAAGCTTTGATCGTATTTGAGGAAGACGGGCCCAACTGCGAAAGCGCCTCTGAAAAGAGTTTCGGACATTCCGGGTTCACCGGCACTTATATGTGGGCAGACCCGGAAAACGGATTGGTTTATGTATTTTTGTCGAACCGGGTTCATCCCAATATGCATAACAATAAGATATCTGAATTCAATGTCAGGACTAATATTCACCAGGTTTTTTATGATGCAATTGAGAAAAGGAATAGAAGACCGAAGACGGAAGTCCGAAGTCCGAAGACGGGAACAATGAACTGATAACTGTTTACTGATAACTGTTTACTGATAACTGTTCACTGATAACTGTTCACTGATAACTGTTTACTGATAACTGATAACTGATAACTGTTTACTGATAACTGATAAAAGAATGACAATAAAGCTAAAATCCACATTGCTCTGGGTTATTGCAGTGATCTTCACACTTGGTATCGTGGTATACCAAAAAGCCACCGGCCCCACCCAACCTGTTAAAGGGAAGGTTCAGATCGCGGGTAAAAAGTTAAAATACAAGTTGCTGCGGTCGCATGGAGGTGATGACAATGCAATGATAAAAATTTATGCTGAAAACATAAAGATCCAGGGTAAACTAAAATACAAAAGATACCCATCTGATGAACCATGGACAATTTTCAGTATGATCCGGGAGAATGAGCAACTGATTGGCATCCTGCCGAACCAGCCACCTGCCGGTAAACTGGCTTACAAAGTAGAATTGTATACCGGCAAAGAGACGGTGGTGCTCACTGAAGAGCCTGTCATCATCCGGTTTACAGGAGCGGTTTCGATACTGATCCTGGCACCGCACATTGTGTTGATGTTCCTTGCCATGTTGTTCTCTACCCGCACCGGGCTGGAAGCTTTGGCAAGGGGGAAGCAAACATTTAAGTATGCTATGATAACCGCCATTACGCTCTTTCTTGGGGGCTTAATATTAGGACCTGTTGTTCAGTGGCTGGCCTTCGGTGACTTATGGACAGGCTGGCCTTTCGGGCAGGACCTTACGGATAATAAGACACTGGTCGCTTTTTTCTTTTGGCTTATCGCCGTACTTCGGCTATGGAAAAACCCTGAAAAAAGAGGATGGGCCCTGGCCGCTTCGATAGTCCTGCTGGCTGTTTATCTTGTGCCACACAGCATGTTCGGGTCAGAACTGGATTATAATACAGGGGAGGTGATGACAGGGTAGTGATAATTTTAAATTATAAGTTAAGAATCCCCGCCCATAGGGGTGTATGGAGCGTTTATTAATACAAATCCGAAGCACGAAATCCGAAATACTAAACAATATCTAATGGACAAAATTCAAATGACCAAACAGTGCTGTACTGCACTTCATTTTGAACGTGAAATGTAGATGCTTTGTTTGTGTCATTGGAACATTTGAGTTTTGAATTTGTTTAGGATTTCGATATTAGGATTTAGGATTTAAACAAATGGTGAAGCCCTCAACGGAATAGCCATAGAAACATGACCACGCCAATAGGAAGTGGTTTCTCACAATGAAATAAATTCCGGCTTGTTCGGATCAGAGCATTAGATATGATCATTGGAATAATAGTGATAACGGTTTTGGTTTCGGTTCTGGGGTTCAGGAACCGGTTATTATTTGACAAGCTGCGTTTCAGCGCTTATGCGATCAAACACAACCGGGAAGGCTGGCGCTTTTTCTCCTATGCGGTATTGCATGCCAACTGGGGGCATTTGATCATCAACATGTTCGTATTGTACTCATTCGGTGAAGCCGTGATACAGGCATTTCAATTTTACTTCGGGGCAAAAGCCTTTATCTATTTCGTATTGTTATACCTGGGCGGTATTGTGTTCTCGGTGCTGTTTGACTTTGGAAAGAATAAAGACAATCCCTACTACACGGCTGTGGGGGCCTCCGGAGCCGTTTCCGCAGTGGTTTTTTCCAGCATCCTGATCTACCCTGCAGGATCCTTGTTCATCTTCCCCATCCCTTTCCCAATCCCTTCTGTCATCTTTGGGGTTCTATACCTGATCTATTCCGCTTCTATGGCAAGGCGCGGCGCCGACAATGTCGGCCACAACGCCCATTTCTGGGGAGCCATTTATGGTTTGGTATTAACTATAGCCCTCAAACCGGCTTTTGTGATGAGCTTTTTAGAGCAGATTGAAAGCTATTTCAATTAGACCTGTTTTCCGCATTGGAACACCCAGACCTATTGTAATTTATTCTGTCGTCAAAATATCGAATAATGAATATCGAAATTCAAGAAAACAATGAGCTAATCATGCAGAAAATTCGAGATAAAAAGTATAGAAACATCTGAAAAAAATGGCGAAAAGGGGGAACTTCATTATTCGGCGTTCGGTGTTCGGTGTTCATTATTCAACCTCTTCCTGAGCCGTGCCAGCATCCATCCGTATACTGCAACATTTACTACAACAACAAAAGCACCCAGGATTATCTGTATTTCGTATGAAAGTTCTGAGGGGTACACTATGGGTATAATATAATGTTCAATGAAACCACCGGTATAACCAGCCTGCCCGCCAGATTGCCTGAACTGCTGTTCCAGCGGAGTGAGAGGACATAGCCACCCCTGAAACTCGATCAAGGCTCCCCATACAACTGCAGGAATATGTATAAAGATGAGCCATCGCCACCTCAGGACAAGGAAGCCACCGGCCACCACGAAGATGATAAATCCGAGGTGGAGAACCACTAAAAGATCTGCAGCTATCCTATAAATCACAAGCTTGCCTTTCTATAGCAACGGCCTGATTACCACATCGATCGCCCCAACACCAAACTTCGCAAGTGAAGCGCTGTGATTTTTCAGGCCTTCATATTCTTTGAGTTTTTTGATGATGGCATTTTTTAAAGCGCCGTTGCCCACACCATGAATGAAGGTGACTTTCCGGTAGTTATTAGTAATGGCACTCTCCAGGCAACGGGTAAAATAATTGATCTGGAAAGTCAGCATGTCGTGGCTCGACATACCGGCGATATTGGTCATCAGCTCGCCAATATGCAAATCCACCACGGCATCATGAGGGCCGGTCCGGTGCTTATCAATAAGCTCCTGAGGCTTTACTTCCGTGATCTGTTTCTGAGAAATGGATTGCTGTGCTGCCTTGTTATCACTTTCAGCTACGAAAGCTTGTGACGAAAGGCTTGCGAGTGAGTACAGTACCGACCTTTCCTCGATAAATTCGGTTTCTTTATAGCTGTCTTCATTGATCAGCCTCACCGGCTTGATAGTGAACCTGGCGCTTGCCGGCATCAGGATCCTTTCAGGATGGTTTTTATGGAACATGAACTGAACGATGCCCTTTAGCCATTTCTCCAGGTCCTCTCTTTCAATGGTCTCAATCAGAATTTTTGATTTTGCAGGCACGATATCATAATCGATACCTGTGTATGTACCGGCTTCCTCTTCCAGAAAAAGGCTGAAGATGATGTCATATTCCGTATGGTTGACGAGATAGATCTCAAGTGCCCCGGTTACCATCCATTTCTGGTCATGGGGGACATAAGCAAGGTAAACACCTGCTTCATTTTTTACCCTGAAAGAAAGATTGCGCAGTTGGCTGACGCGCTCATCTTCCGGTTCCTGATCATTATCTTTCACATTGGCTTCCTGCCGCTTTTCGGGCAGTTCAACATTGAACTCTTCATCAAACATACCGGCCACCTTCCCGGAAGATTCCATTAAAAGCAGATCGCTCGTCAAGGTGGGGATATCAAAACCATCTTCAATAGCAACGTTTACGAGGGAGCTGCTGATGATCTTGCTGACAATGCCACCCCCCGACTCATTCAGGAATTTAACCCTATCTCCTACTTTGAATTTCATTAGACCGCTTTTTGCAAAGTTAGGAAGAATTCCTGTAGGAAACGGGTGTTCATGTGTTAGGTTCATAATTTTGATATTCGTGTTTTTTTGGCAGAAAATTGAAATTCGAAAACCTAAATCCTAAATCCTAAACAAATTCAAATGTATAAAGCACAAATATCCAAACCACTAACAACTGACTTGTTAATAAGCTAATGTTTTGAATTTAGAAGATTTGGAGTTTGATATTATTTAGAATTTAGAGCTTAGGGTTTCGGATTTGACCAATCATCATTTTGACTAATAGATAAGACCAAACTGTTATATTCTGTTTGGTTCTGGCTTGTCCAGGTTAGAGTGTTCGGGTTCTATTTAGAAAGCCGTATAAATAACACATTTAATAAATTTGAATGCAATAAATATGTAAATTTGCAGTAAATCATTATTATCATAATGTACAGAACATTTTTACTGTTTGGGCTTTCTTTTTTACTGACCACCCAACATCTGTCTTCACAGGAAATCGAGGGGCCTGACACTTTGATCACCCTAAATGAATTTGAGATCATCGACATCCATTATAAAAAAATCCCATATCAGGTCAATAAATTAGAGAAACGGGGGATCGATGAAATTGCTGTGCAGGATGTAGGTGATTTTCTCCGGTCGGTACCAAATGTTTCGGGGATCAGAAAAGGTGGGAACAGCATTGACCCGGTGGTGAGGGGACTCAAGTATTCACAACTGAACGTGCAGTTGAACAATGGTCAGAAAATAGAGGGTGGATGCCCAAACCGGATGGATCCTGCCACTGCTCATATCGACATAGATGACCTGCTCGAGATTGAGATCATAAAAGGCCCGTATGCCTTGCGTTATGGACCAAACTTTGGGGGCGTCATCAATATGAAAACCATCAAGCCATCGTATGCTCCTGAATTCGAAGTAAATGTTTCGGCCCTGATGGGATATGAAAGTAACTGGAACGGAATGAAAGAACATATTTCCGTAACAGGTGGCAATAAGAATATCTATTTCCATTTATCAGGTAATTATAAAAACTACGGTAACTACAAAGACGGTAGAGGTGAGACCGTGAAATCTTCCTATAAAAGATACAACTATACCGCACAGTTGGGGGTTTCACCGGTCCGGAATCATAGTTTCATCTTTTCCTACGACCGGTCTTATGGCAGGGATGTTTTGTACCCGGCGCTGCCCATGGATGAACGGACAGATGATACCCATTTACTGTCACTGGATTATGCAGGGAAAATTTCCAATACCATAAATAGTTTACGTGCCAAATTTTATCATTCGGATGTGAATCATCTCATGGACAATAAATACCGGCCTTTTTCCGATACCGTTGTAGCAATATCTGATATCCATGCTATTAATTATGGCTACCGGGCAGAAGCGGGAATAAATACCGGCAAATGCCAGCTTTTTTTCGGGACTGATTTTGAAAATATCTATAAAAACGGAGACCGCACCAAGTATTTTATCCTTCAACCCACTTTACCGGTTAAAAATGAGATGCTTTGGGAGGATGCACATATACAGAATTTCGGTTTTTTTGCAGAACATGATAAATCATTCAAGTCACTGGATCTGGTCACTGCGATCCGCCTGGATCTGAATATGGCATCTTCGGGTGATATGATCTGGAAAAATATGGGTGGAGAAGCTGTCTTTCAGAACTCAGATGTGGACTCAAAATATACCAATTTCAGTATCAGCACAGGCGGTACCTATCATTTTTCAAAGAAGCTCTCTTTGAGCCTCGCTATCGGAAGAGGCGTCAGAAGTCCGGATATGACCGAAAGATATATCATTCTGCTCCCGATCGGATATGACAAATATGATTACCTCGGAAACCCAAAGCTGAAACCGGAGGCAAACAATGAGATCGACCTTACGCTTAAGTATTATTCCGATAAGGCCGGCCGGCTCCAGGCTAATATCTTCTACTCCTACATTACCGATTATATCTCGGGTGTTCATATTCCGGAATCTGAAATAAAACCGCAGACAAAAGGAGTGCTTGGGGTAAAGGAATTTCAGAATATCGGGAATGTCTGGCTCACCGGGTTTGAACTGACTTATGCAATTCCTTCCGAACATAAGCTCGGGATAGTCGCTTCTGTTTCTTATACGATGGGGATTAATCCTTCTGCTACCAAATATATCATAGAGAATAATGAAGTGGTTGGGCAGGTGGAGGTCAAAAATGATCCCCTGCCCGAAATCCCCCCTATGGAGGGAAGCATTTCAGCTCTATACCGGTTCTGCAAAGGGAAATTTGTTCCGAGAATTAGTGTAAGGATGGTGAACCCCCAAAACAAAATATCCGAATCGTTCTATGAAGAAAAAACACCCGGTTTTGTGCTTGCCGATTTTTCTTTTGTATATAATCTTAATAAATACCTTTCAATTGACGGGGGCGTTAAAAACATGTTCAACAAAGCCTATTACGAGCACCTCAACAGGCGGATCATAGGCAGCACTGAGAACCTGTACGAGCAGGGAAGGGTATGGTACATTAGTTTGAGGTTCAAGGTTTGAGGTTCAGGGTTCAGGGTTCAAGGTTCAGGGTTCAAGGTTCAAGGTTCAGGGTTCAGGGTTCAAGGTTCAAGGTTTAAGGGTAAAGAATATAAAACGATGCAAAAGATGAAGATATTGTTAATAATGATTGCAGGGTTTCTGGTATTGATATCCTGTGAGCGGGTAAATGATAAAACGGTGAAGTACCTGATCACCAATTCAATATCCGAATACAATGTGAATTACCTGAGCGATCAGGGTGAATTGATCAAGGAAGTGATCACAGCTAACAGCGCCCAGGATCAGTGGACCTATTCTTATATTGGCAATGAAGGAGATATCGTATTTGTGTCAACCATTTATAAAGACATCAACTCCGCCATTAAAGTACAGATACTGATCGATGGAAAAGTATATAAAGAGGGATCCAGCACACATGATACTATCAAATATGTTACTGTTTCAGGAACCATTCCATATGAGTGATATTCCATCCGCTAAGCAAGTGGCGTTGAAGGACGGAATGATGGAATGTTGGAATAATGGAAGGGAAGAGATGAGAGCGAGGGAGGGACTGAGAGACTGAGAGACTGAGGGACTGAGGGACTGAGGGATAGGAATTTTAAGTACCATTCCATCATTCCATCATTCCACCATTCCATTCTTCCATCATTCCATCATTCCACCGTTTGGCACCAAATTTGCTAAAAATAAAGTAAAACAACAAACTATTTTACCGATGAAATTGATGAATTTACTTATGTTGATTGTTTTATCAATTCCGGTACTATTTATGTCTGGTTGCAATAAAGAGCCAAATGGCAACGAGCCGGAAGATACCGGCAAGATAAAATTTGAGTTTTCCCATTATGTGGACGGCCAGCCACTGGATACCGACACCCTGAAATATGTCAATGCATCGGGCAATCACTACCTCGTTACTGAGATACAGTATTTTATTTCAGATGTTACACTGCATGCTCATGACGGCAGTAAGAAGGTGATCGACGACTGGAAAGATATTCATTATGTGGACACCGACCTGGAAGAAACCTGGCTCTGGGATGTTTACGATGAGATTCCCGCAGGGCTCTATAATTCGATATCCTTTACAGTTGGCATTAATGAGCAAAAAAACCAATCACTGATGTTCGTCGACCACCCGGAATCACTGATGTTCTGGCCAGAGTATCTCGGAGGTGGATATCACTATATGAAACTGAATGGAAAATGGATGGATCCAGAACAGGAACTTCTGCCTTTTGACTTTCACCTCGGAATAGGCCAGATATATGATAACGAAGGTCACGTCACAGGTTTTATACAGAATTATTTTGAGGTAACATTACCCGGATCTTCTTTTACTATTAACAAGGGAGAGGTGGTGCATATCCCAATCATAATGAATGTGGAAAACTGGTTCAAAAACCCTCATACCTATGACCATAACACATGGGGTGGTGACATCATGCAGCACCAGGATGCCATGCATTTGGGATGTGATAACGGACATAACGTTTTTTCTGTAGGAGATATTGAGTGATTTACAATTTACAGTTTACAATTTACAATTTACAAATAAAAATCGACAATCGACAATTGACAACTGACAATCGACAATTAATAATGAACTGTTACAGGCTATTACTATTGATCTTGGTCATATTCCTGGCTGGCTGTACCAAGAATGACGAGCCGGAACCGGTGCCTCCGCACCAAACTACTCCTTACGAAATCGAGATACCATTTGGCTTTCCAAAAAATCTGAATATTCCGGATGACAACCCCATGACCGTGGAAGGGGTTGAACTGGGGCGGTATTTGTTTTATGATGGCAGAATGTCCGGGCGTTCGGATCCCGACTCCCTGATGAGTTGTGCCACCTGCCACCTGCAGGAGAAATCTTTTGAGTGTGGCATCGACCATCCGGTCTATGAAGGCGGACATCCTCACGGTGTTACCGGGATACCTACTCCCCACCTTATGCTCCCGCTGATCAACCTGGTATGGAATCACAACGGCTATCTGTGGAACGGATTCGTTAATAAAGACAACCCGAACCCACTGTGCCGGAATATTGAAGCGCTTACCTATATGGGTATCATAGCCCCTCATGAGATGAATAGCGACACAAACGCTGCAAAAGATCTTATACAGAACACCCCGGGATATCCGGAGTTGTTTGAAAAAGCTTTTGGAACCAAGGAAGTCAATATAGACAGGATGGGCAAGGCCATATCACAGTTTATCAGAACATTGATCTCTACCAATTCCAGGTTCGACAGGTATATGCGTGGAGAAGTGCAACTCACTCCATCAGAGTTGAACGGCTTTGTATTATTCACTACCGAGGAAGGAGCAGATTGTTTTCATTGTCATGGCGGGTTTGGGAACCCTCTCTTCACTACACATCTTTTCTACAACAATGGCAAGGATACAATTTTTACAGACAGCCGCGATCGCTATGCCGTCACCGGCGACCCGGCAGATAAAGGAGCCTATAAAGCTTCTACTTTAAGAAATATCGAGCTGACCGGTCCTTATATGCATGATGGCAGGTTCGCGACCCTGGATGACGTGATTGATTTTTATTCTCATCATATATTGAACTCTGTAAACATTGATCCCCTGATGCACCATGTAGCCAACGGTGGCACCCAGCTTACAGATCTGGAAAAAGCAGACCTCAAGGCATTCATCCAATCGCTACGGGATGACTCCTTTTTGACCAACCCGGCTTTCTCCCGGCCGGATCACTTTCCGGATGAAAACTAAACAGTCACTTAGAAAGTCAAACGTACCATCCGCTGAATAATGGAAAAATGGAAGAATGCCCTCCTGGCAAGACGGACAGGGAATAATGAAGGAAAACGGTTTGGCTATGCGTAGTGAGGGATTTTATTGCACTTAATTTTATTACTTGCATAATCTTTCTATTTATCACTGAAACTCGCATTACGTATAGGTTTTGTTGGGCTTAATTATCTTTTTCGAATACAATTTGTTCGTTGAATTTTTTAACAATTGTGTCAAAATAAAATCTTATTCTGGCGTATTCATTTGTCTGATAGATTGATTTTTTAAATGTATACCTTGCATTAATCTCTAGTATGCTTTCTCTATTCTGATAATCCAGTTTAATCTCAGCAAGATCATTATTCATACTGTATGATTCAGGTAGATTAGTTATTTTGTATCCACTCGGAACATCTATAGTTATATTGAATTGTTCTGCATTGGAGTACATAAAATCTACTGGATAGGATCTTGTCTTTTGTGTGAGTCTATTTTCCGTTATTGCAAGATTCAAAAAAGGAGATATGATAAGGTTAGAGCCAATTTTCTCAATTTCTGCTTTCCCTTCGAAACTGATGATATATGGTCTGTTAGTGTTGTCATAATTGAAAGTTTCTATGCGATTTATTTTGTTAATATTACTGTTCAAAAGAAAGTTCTTAATCGCAGTGGTATCGTTTCGATACTTCTGTTTGTAATAATATGCTACATATTCTGTTGTATAGAATGTGGCAGTTATTTTTGAGTTTAGATTTTCTGCGTCTACATTAATGTTAATTTGTCTATTTTCCCAAGAGACAACATTATTATTTAAACCAAACCAATTCACATCATCGTCCTTAACTAATAAACCCTTTTCATTGATACATCTAGGAGGTATTCTATTGTATGAGAGATAGTTCTCAGTCCCATCTGCAAGAAATGGTTGCTTACTATTTACAAATGTTACTGTATAGTTAAAAAAGTGGTCAAAAGGATAATCAGTTTTTATTTTTCCATGATTTCTCGTACTTAGAATAAGAGGGTGGGCTTCAAAACCTGCGTAATCAAAAAGAGCCGTAAGGAACAGATTAATGTCTGCAGAGTTTCCTGTTTTCTGAGTGAAAAATTCTTTAGCTGATTTTGATGTGTATTTGGAATTAAATCCATTCCAACTGAAGTTGGACTTTACATAATCTACGATGATTTCACTTTTTTCTTTCTCAGTTTTACCTTCCAGGTTAATATCTGCTTCAAAGACTTTTTTCACAAAGCGATTACAGCTTTTAAGGTATTTACCGAATTTTTCGTGTTTCAAAAGCGCCTTGTTCAATTCAGGCCATGTTGATATAATATTATTTGATCCTCCAGTCGGGCTATGAAATTTAGCAAGCTGAAAGTCCATTTTGATGATGTAATCATTGATAGATGTTATGTAGGACTCATCCTTAAATGCTGGTATGTTTTTTAATGCATAGGTGTGAACATAATCTTGAAACTCAACACCGCTCCCTACATTTCGACCATGATCTTTAATTACACTGCCCCAAGTACGCTTTTCTTTAGCAACTTCAGATTTCTGGTAGTCAAATCGAGATATTCCTTGTACCAGAAATACATATTCATAAAATGGAATCATCCTAACTCTATACTGACTATAAATAGTTGGGATTTTATCCTGAAAGGTCCAATCTGGCAAATTGAAATGAAATGGTGTTTCGAGAACATATTTAAATTCAAATATAGAACCTTCCCTGACATCTGGGAAAACAAACTTTTTTTCCCTCCATCTCTCACTTATTCTTTCTTCGAAAATGGTAGATTGATCAAGTGCTTTCTTTATCAATCGGCCTTCTTCAATATTGTAGGTAAATGCTTCAATGGATTTTATGGTTTCTGTTTTTCCATATCCGTCAACATAAAAGGGAATTGATACTTCTGCGTTTTCAATAGCAGTTTGATCAAATATCTTCATTCTTTTTGTTCTGGTAAATCTAATATCATACCCGCTTTCAGTGTCGAAAAAGATTGACTCTCCCATATCAAATAGAATAACAGCACCGGCTTCAGGATCCTTTTCATCGGATTTTAGGTCTATCTCGTTTTGCGAGATTCGACCGAACTCCCTGGAAAACTCTTGCGAAAAAAGCTGGTGTGTTATAAAAAAAAGAATGATTAATAGTCTGGATTTCATCGGTTCTTATTCTTGGTTAATAAAATGACTGATTGGCTCTGAATTTTGATTATTGATTCGATAAATAAGAAAAAATCCCTGTAAGATTCTATTGGATAGTCAGCTGCGTAAAGTTGAAAATTCTTCAAAACAATGATTTTGTGTCCACTTTTCACGTACCGTTCTTCATACTTACCATACACTGAATTAGTAAAAGAATCATTTGGTAATTCGACCTCATATTTGTCAATAAATGGTAGTTCATATACAATCGAATCGGATTTATTGATGGGAAAATTAATTCTGACCGGATTTTTACGTAAATCGGGGTCTTCGAATGGAGGAATATTAAAAATCACAGGCTGAATAACCTTCAGATTACTGACTTTTCTAAATTGATCGAAACAGTTTGCTACGAATATCACGTTCAGTTCTTGTTTATCACGATTTAATTGCATGATTCCCCACTTTTCCAGTTCAAAGTTTTTCAGATTAATATCTAGTAATATCCTATGTTTTTGATCTTTTTTACTCGATTCATTCTGATAGAATTTGTAGTATTCAAAAGCTTCTCCTTTCAATTTCTTATTGATACTTATGCTTCCAACTCCTTCTTCATTTAATTTAAAAGAGTACGTTCTCTTTTCTAAAACATCGTTCAAGCTCAGTTTAGGAGTAGATATCAGGCCGCTATTTTCCCCATCTACTAATAATGCGTATCGATTTTGCGTAAATGTTCCAAGGTAGTTAAAAGGAGAATAACTTGAGGTATTCTCCAGCCAAAGTGTATCATTATCGATTGGAACAGATAAAATGACGTGATTAAACTGTTGGCTTGGCAAATCCCGATTAATTCTTTCGGCATTACTCCCTGCATTGATGACTGTATAAAATGAAGGAATACCTGCTTGTTTTAGTAGAGCCTTCATGTAAATCGTCAATGCCTTGCAATCCCCATATTTTTTTTCGCATATATATGAGGCTGGGTACGGTTTTAGTCCACCTACATCTATTGCGACATTGATATACCTGGTGTTATCCTGTAGATAGTGATAGAGTATTTTAACTATCTCTTTTTTGTCTGCCACTCCTTCGATAAGCTCATTTACCTTGATTTTTTCGCTTGTAGGCAAGATATCAGAATCATCATTGAGCAAATCATGCCATTTACCGTAGGATGACCAAGATTCAGAATTTCCGTGAATTCCATAGTCAAACTCTCTAGGAACAACCGACACGTTTGGCAATAATTCTATAATGGGAGGTGAAAAAATCTCTGATTTAGAAACTTTATATTCTTCTAACTCCCATTGCAGGATTTGCTTTCCATCCTGCTGATAGGTTTGATACTGAAGATCTCTTGAATAGTCCATAGATACCTTATAATCTATTGGCAGCTCAACTTGAAGTGAGGCCCTACGGGTTGTTATATCATTGAAAACTGTAGGGTACCATTTTGCGACATATACAAAATCATCCTCTGTAACTCTGTATTTGTATTTGATTTGATATGGGTATTCATTCCATTTGAGGGCAAACTCCTTTATGAAATCGTCCTCATAAAATGTTCCATAAGAAACATCACTTTTGGTAGTGATTTCTTTCTTTTTAAGATTTCTTACTGTTTTACCATTTGGGTCGACAATGTATGCCTCTAATAGCTCGAACTCTTGATTGGCACTGTAATGCATTTTTACTTCCGAAAGCCCATTATGTTCTTTGCTATTAACCTGAATTAAAAATGATCTTTCAGTTATTTTTTTTCCCTTTTCTATTTTAACTGTAGTGGAATAGTCGATTACTTGTCCATTAGTTGCTACAGTGAATGCAAAGTAGAGAATGAATAAAAGAGAATAGGAAATTTGGTTGTAGATATTTCGTCTCACCGATGATTTTATTCGTTTCATAAAATTAAGCCCAACATCTTAATAACCCTGCTTTATTTCAATATTCCACCATTCCACATTCCACCATTCCACCATTCCATCATTCCAACATTCCAACATTCCACCATTCCAATTTGAATTAAAAACCGCTTCCCGTTTCTTCTCAATAAACCGGTTCTACATCCAGATTATACATAATAAATGCCCACAGATCAACATATTCTTCAATGATCTTTGAAGTTGGCATACCGGCTCCGTGGCCTGCTTTGGTTTCGATACGAATGAGGACCGGCCTGGATCCCTGATAATTTTCCTGAAGGGTTGCGATATATTTGAAAGAATGTGCAGGGACAACACGATCGTCATGGTCGGCCGTTGTCACCAAAACTGCCGGATAATCGGCTTTTGTACAAATATTGTGTAAAGGGGAATAGTGGTACAGGTATTCAAACATCTTCGGGTTATCTTCGCTGGTACCATAGTCGGTAGCCCAGTATTTCCCAATGGTGAATTTCTGATAACGGAGCATATCCATGACACCCACTGCCGGAAGCGCTGCAGCGAATAGTTCAGGACGCTGGTTGATGACCGCCCCGACAAGCAGGCCGCCATTGGATCCGCCCTGTATAGCCAGCTTGTCCGGAGAAGTATAGCCTTTGTCAATCAAGTATTCTGCAGCAGCAATAAAGTCGTCAAAGACATTTTGCTTTTTCATCAAGATGCCTGCCTTATGCCATTCTTCTCCATACTCTCCCCCGCCCCTGAGGTTTGCCTGAGCAAAAACAAAGCCATTTTCAAGCAGGATCGTCTTGGTAATGCTGAACCGGGGGGTCAGACTGATGTTGAAGCCACCATATCCGTATAGTAAGGTTGGGTTTTCTCCATTCAGTGTAAGTCCCTTCTTATATACCAGGAACATGGGGATACGGGTTCCGTCTTTGGAATTATAAAACACCTGTTTTGTCTCGTATTTCCCAGGGTCAAAGTCTATCAGTGAGCGACTGTATTCTTCCGAAACATTGTTTTTCACATCGTATTTATAAACAATAGAAGGTGTTGTAAAAGATGTCACGGTATAAAAAGTTATTTTATCCTGAATTTTTCCCGAGAACCCGCTAACTGTACCAAGGATCGGGATTTCAATTTCAAACAGGTATTTACCTTGCAGACTGAATACCTCTATATGACTGTGGGCATCTTTCATGTACTTGGCGATGATCTTTCCACCCACAATGCTGACACTTTTCAACACATCTTCCTTTTCAGGAATGATCTCGATCCAGTTCTCCCTGGCATAATTATTCAGGTCTATGGTTACAAGACGGTACCTGGAAGCTCCGTCATCCGTGAGTACATATAACTTCCCGTCAATATGATCGACCGGCATGAATTCCTGGTCATAGGTATCGATCAATTTTACAAACCGGCTTTTTTTCTTTTTCAAATCTTTGAAATACAGGCCATTTCCGCTTGAAGATTCAAAAACATAGAGCATCAGGATTTGCTTGTCATTTGAAACAAAAGGCACAAAACTACGGACGGGATGATCCGGATCTTCAAAAATCAGTTTATCGGCCGACTGATCCTTTGAAATTTCATGATAATACACTTTATTATACTCATTCACTCCTGATAATTCATCTCCCTCCCTGGCTTCAGGATACCTGCTATAGTAAAACCCATCTTTATACCAGGCCATGGATGAAAATTTGATCCATTTTAAATGATCCTTCAGTAACATGCCATTGTCAGCATCCATCACATAAAATTCATTCCAGTCAGAGCCACCCCTGGATATGCCGTATCCGATATATTTCCCATCCGGGGAAGGTTCGAACATCGTCATTGCAACAGTTCCGTCTTCCGAGAGGGTATTGGGGTCAAGGATCATCGTTTCTTTCCCGTCCAGGGTTTCTTTTACATACATCACATCCTGGTCTTGCAGGCCGTCATTCCTGCTTAAATAATACCTGCCGCCTTCCTTAAAAGGAGACGAGACTTTTGGATAGTCCCAGAGTTCGGTGAGCCTTTTCTCTAACTTATCACGAAAAGGGATGCTGTTCAGGTAAGCAAAGGTTATCTCATTTTCTGCTTTTACCCATTCGGCAGTTTCTTCCGAATTATCATCTTCGAGCCAACGGTAAGGGTCAGGCACTTCAATCCCAAAGTATTCATCAACATGATCGGTTTTATTGGTTACCGGGTAGTTGAATTTCTTCTTTTGAACGCATCCTGTCAATATTACCGACGCTATCAGAATAATTGTTAAATACATGTTTTTCATGGTAAATAGTTTAGTTAAATGTAGGTACTATATGGATTTTAGTGGGTATTCAAATTTGCCACAGATTCTCAGATTGTATGCTTTTTGTAATCAATTGTTTAATCTGTGAATCTGTGGCATTTTATTTACCCGCCAAAAACAACATGTGCTTTTAATTAATTTTCAGAGGCCAAAAATAATACTTTACACTCAATAACGAGAATTTATAATATTCCCACAACAGCCTTCTTTTTCCATCTCCCGGTAAGATAATATAAATATGAGAGGCTCAGGCCTACGATCCAGGCAATTGGAATGCCCCACCAGATGCCCACAAAGCCCCATTCCTGTGATAAGAAATAACAAAGTGGTATCCTGACCACCCACAAAGCGAAAAAAGTGATGATCATTGGCACAAATGTATCGCCTGCTCCTCTCATGACAGCGCCGACAACGAACATTGTTGAGAACATGATATAAAAAACGGTTACGATATGAAGGTAATTCACTCCGATGGCAATCACCTCCGGGTCTTTAATAAAAAGCCTCATTAAGGGTTCGCTGAATAATATCGTAAACACGGAAATGCTCACTGAGATCACCGCAGTCATTTTGAATGTGGCCCAGAGCCCGCGTTTGATCCGTTCCGGTTTGTTCGCACCCAGGTTTTGCCCTACAAAAGTCGACAACGCATTGGCAATGTTCATGGCCGGCATGACCGCAAAAGAATCTACTCTGAAAGCAACGCTATAGGCTGCCATGACATTCGTTCCAAATGGGTTGACCAGCCAGTACATCGCCATCATCCCAAGGGCAACAAAAGCCTGCTGGGCGCCAACCGGGAACCCGATCCGGATGCTTTTCCTGAAGATATCATAATCAAAAACCAATTTTCTCAGGGAAAGATTTATGATCTTGTGAGTTTTGTTTAAATAGAGGATGATAGCAACGAAAGCCAAGGCCTGTGAAATCAGTGTGGCAATGGCCACTCCTTTAATGCCCCAGCCAAATACGACTACAAAAAGAACATCCAGAATGATGTTTGTGAGTGTTGACAAGATCAGGAAATACAAGGGTGTCCTGGAGTCGCCTAATCCTCTTAAAATAGCGCTGGTACCATGAAACCCGAAAAAAAACACGGTCCCTGCCATGTAAATGTCAAAATAGGTTTCTGCCTGAGGAATGATCTCTTCCGGCATTTTGATAAGCCGGAATATCGACTCACTAAAGGTGATTCCCAAAATGCTTACCAGGATAGATGCAAAAAACATGCTTATGTAAAGCGTGTCTATAGTTCGTTTTACTTTTTCGATGTCTTTTGCCCCAAAATACTGAGCTATGATGATGGTGGAGCCGACAGCCACTCCGATAACCAGTGAAATGAGGGTAAACAAAATGGGAAATGAAGAACCAACTGCCGCCAACGCCTCTTTACCGATGAAATTCCCGACAATGATGCTGTCCACCACATTATATAGTTGCTGAAAAACATTTCCCAGCAACATGGGTGTGGCAAAATGCAGTATAAGCCGGCTTTCTTTTCCTACACTGAGATCTTTCATATGAAACGTTCCCCGGAAAACACAAGATGACCGGGGAATTGACAAAGATAGCATTCTTTATGCTTTAAGCGTGAAGCGTGAAGCGTGAAGCGTGAAGCGTGAGGCGTGAGGCGTGAAGGGTGAAGAGTGAAGGGTGAAGTGTGAAGTGTGAATATCGTTTTTCTTTATATCTTTGCAATAATCAGCAGCAGTCGGCTCTATCGCCTTGTTAACGAACTCATTTTTCCTGGATTGCAGGAAAAACGCGGGGTGACAGGGAGGAAAGTCGGGACAACGCAGAGCGCCATACTTCCTAACAGGAAGGCCCTGCCTCAGGTGGGGACAGACAGTGCCGCAGAAAATAACCGCCCGCCACGGCGGGTAAGGGTGAAAACGTGGGGTAAGAGCCCACGGGTCGTTATGGTGACATAACGGCCGGGTAAACCTTATGGGTTGCAAGACCAAATAAATCCTGACCGGGGTGGATCAGTCCTCCCCCACAAAGTTGCTCGCTTTGGTTCTTTTAAAGAAGTCGGGATGGGTAGGTTGCAAGAGGTTCCGGGTGACCGGGATCCCAGATAAATGGTAGAGGCCCAGGCACATGCCGGGGTACAGAATCCCGCTTATAAGACTGCTGCTTTTTTTTTGTTTTAATAACATAGTCACTTAAAAAGTCAAATTTACCAACATGTTGTTCAAATTTGAATGTTGTCTATATCCCGCACAGCGGTTTCAATTCCTAATTCGTAATTCCTAATTCATAATTGATTTAGATACTATGCAAAATAAACCTGTTAACCGGACCGAACTGACCCCGGTCAACTTTTTACAACGAAGCGCTTATGTGTTCCCCGATAAAGTTGCGATTGTTCATGGTGACAGGCGATATACATACAGGGAGTTCGAAGAACGTGTAAACCGGCTGGCATCTCAGCTAAGAAAAGCAGGCCTGCAAAAACACCAGAAGGTGGCTTTCTTATGCCCTAACATACCTGCTATGCTGGAGGCTCATTTTGCAGTGCCTGCTGCCGGCGGTGTCCTGGTTACTATCAACACCCGTTTAAACTCAGAAGAGATTGGCTATATCCTTGAGCATGCTGACGCCCGTTTCCTGTTTGTGGATTCAGAATTACAAGTATTGACCAATCCGCTTGACACTTCAGACCTCCATGTGATACGTGTTGACGACACCGGCAGGCCTGATGATCCCTATGAATCGTTTTTGGCAAACGGGTCACCTGCACCGGTCGAGAGTTGGCTGGAAGATGAAGAAGAACCTATCTCGATAAATTACACTTCCGGAACTACCGGCCGCCCCAAGGGGGTGCTTTTCACCCACCGGGGAACCTACCTGAATGCACTGGGTGAAGTCATTGAGACCGGCATGAACTTCAATAGTGTTTACCTGTGGACCCTGCCTATGTTTCATTGTAACGGATGGTGTTTTACCTGGGCAGTGACAGCGATCGCCGGAACGCATGTTTGCTTGCGGAAAACAGATCCGGACATGATATGGGAATTGATCAAAAAGGAGGGTGTGACTCATTTTAACGGCGCCCCGACAGTACAGATCATGCTGGTGAATCATCCACAGGCCGAAGCGCTTGACCATCCGGTTACAGTAACCATTGCCGGGGCCCCTCCTTCTCCGACCTTGCTGGAGAAAATCAAAGCATTGAACTTTCAACCCATTCATGTCTATGGCCTCACCGAGACCTATGGCCCCCATACGGTCTGTGAGTGGCATGCTGAATGGGATGGCCTCCCTTCAGAGGAACAGGCCAGGCTTCGTGCCAGGCAAGGGCAGGCATATCTTACGTTCGATCTGGTAAGGATCGTTGATGAAAAAATGCATGATGTGCCGCTCGATGGCAAAACCATTGGTGAAGTGGTGATGCGTGGCAATAACGTGATGAAGGAATATTTCAAAGATCCGGAGAGCACCGTCACAGCGTTTCAGGGAGGCTGGTTCCATTCAGGCGACCTGGCAGTATGGCACCCTGACGGTTATATTGAACTGCGTGACCGCCTGAAGGATATCATCATCTCAGGCGGTGAGAATATTTCCACCATCGAGGTTGAGCAGGCAGTGGTTAAGCATCCCGCTGTTTTAGAATGTGCGGTGATCGCTATCCCGGATGAGAAATGGGGGGAGCGCCCCAAAGCCTTTGTCACACTGAGAAAGGGGGCCCACTCCACCGAAAAAGAGATCATCTCGTTTTGCCAGGAACAGATAGCCCGTTTTAAATGTCCGGCTGCAGTGGAATTTGGAGAACTTCCCAAAACATCCACCGGCAAAGTACAAAAATACGTGCTGCGTGAAAAAGAATGGTCTATACGTAATAAACGGATTAATTGAGATTCTTTTATTAGCTATTTTTAGATAACAATTTTTGCTTGGCGATAGGGCGAAGAGGCGAATGGGCGACAGGGACTGAGGGACTAAGAGACGAAGGGACTGAGAGAGGGGGCGAAAGGGCCAGAGGGCGAAGCGACGTAGCAAGCCGCTGGCACCCCCTAAGTTAAAAAACTTATGAATTAATCAGGTTACCTATCTTCTCAAAATTGACTCAAATCGCCCCTTCGCCCATACACGTTAACTTAAGGGATTCGGATAAGCGGCAGAGCCGCGAAATATTTGTAGAAAATTAATGGAATTATGAGATTAGGTGCAGAGCACCGTAACATTGGTAGTGCTATGATTTAAGATTACGGTGCTCTGCACCTTCGCTCAACATTGATCAATAATTGCTACAAATATTGTAGGTGCTCTGCACCTATTTTGATACATCTACTACAAATCATAACATGCTTATAACAATTATTTAAAGATGTGGCCTTTCTTAAGTTAACGCAGATACCTTTCACCCCTTCGCCCACTCGCCCCTTCGCCCCCTCTCAACTCCCGTCTCCGGACTTCCGACTTCGGACTTTCATCTTCCGTCTCCCACCAAATTCATGATTAAGCCACATAATAAAACCTCCCGGTAAAAATAAACCCCCAATTATTCCGTTATCCTGTTAACCTCATTAATTCATGAATTAAAGAGGAGTTGAAAGTAAAAAGTTGAAAGTTGAAAGTTAGAAAGTTAGCCCGCACAAAAAGTATTTTTAATGTTTAATAAGATGAACTTTTTACAAAATATGCATATTTCACAGTATCAATGTACTTTATAACTTTATAAACTTTCAACTTTCAACTCCGCATGAATAATGCAGTTTAATAATTATAGTTAATAAATCCACTTAATAAAGCCGTAAACTATAGCTCATTTTTCTACTTTTAACGACTTTTAATCACTCAAAAAGGAATGAGAAAAACAATAAGTACTATTGTTGGTTTACAGCTTCTTCTTCTGTTTCCCATATTTCAAACATCAGCCCAGCAGAGTAAGAGCTATGACCAGCCGGAAGCGGATTACCGGATGGCGATGGGGTTGTTTGAGGTGGCGCAGTTCGGGGCTTCCCAAAAGATTTTCCAGTACCTGGACTCTGCCGGATCACATGCCGGCCGGGAATTGAAAGCCAGCGCCCGTTTTTACGACGCCATGTGCGCCGCTGAACTTTCGCATGCCAATGCATCCTATAAAATAGCCTCATTTATCCGGGATTATCCGGAACATTCCCAGGCTAAAATTGCCAATTTCTACCTTGGCAGAATGTATTACCAGAAAAACAAGTACAGGGATGTCCTGAATGCATTTCAGAATGTCAGTCCCAATGATCTGAATCCGGCACAACGGGAAGAATATTATTTTAAATCAGGATATTCATATTTGAAGAACAACAAACCCTCACAAGCGAAAAAGTATTTTGAACGGCTCATAAAAGGAAGATCTGCCTATGCTGCTCCAGCCAAATACTATTACGCCCATATCAACTACTTAGAAGGAAACTATGAGACTGCCCTTCAACATTTCACAACACTGCAAAATGACCGTACCTATAAAAAGATCGTTCCATACTATATTCTTCAAATCCATTATTACCTGGAGCAGTACGATGAGATCCTTCAGGAAGGGCCGGATCTTGTAGCTTCCTCTTCGAGGCAGAAACAATCGGAGGCAGCCAGGATTACCGGGGATGCTTTCTACCGGCAGGAAGATTATCAAAATGCTGCTAAATACCTGGAAATTTACGAGAACACTGCAAGAAGATCTATCAGCAGAGAAGATAATTACCAGCTTGCCTATGCCTATTTCATGATCCAACAATATAATAATGCATTGGATAATTTTCAAAAGGGCATCACTGTTCAGGATGAGATAACACAAAACAGCTATTATTACCTGGCGTTATGCTACGTCAATACAGATCAGAAAAAATACGCAGCCAATGCATTTCTGTCAGCTTATAAGCTTGACCTGAACCAGGAGATCCGGGAAGAAGCATTATTTGATTATGCAAAGTTGTCGATTGAAACATCTTTCAACCCTTATAATGAAGCAATTACACTGCTGGAAT
>DAOWEV010000064.1 GCA_030638325.1 Bacteroidales bacterium | reverse complement strand
GAAGCAGCGGAACATCCGGCAGCAGTAGATTTTATATCTTGAGTCTGCTTCGTGGTGATGCCAATATATTCTTCCGCAACACTTATCTCCGTAATGAGAAAGCAAACCAAGGTGGCAAATAGAATGCGAAACATATTTTTCATAATTCCTGTATTTTTTATAATATTTTTCATTTCCCGGTTTATGATTTTGATCAGAAGTTAAAGATGACACCAAAACGAATTGTCCTGGGGCTGGAATAATGCCATGGCCGGTTCACTGCAGTAGCATAAAGATCTCTGTATGATTGCGAGTCAAGCTGTTCGGAGATCAGATTTTGCCATTCAGGAGCCGTCAGAAAACCATCATCATTCGGATTTCCTGTGTAGGGATAAACAGTCAGAATATTTTTGGCATTCAGTAAATTATTGATCCTGAAATAAATATTCAGATATGACTGGCGTTTGTCTTCCCCTTTGCCCATTTTCAGGTATATATCTTTGTCGATTGTGATGTCAACCCTGAAAGACCACGGAAGCCTGGATCCAAAGTACGAGCCCTTCACAAGATTGGAGCCGGCCTGATTGATCCCAACCACATTTCTGGATTCGGTATAGGGTGTTCCCGAACCACCGTTGAAGGTCAGGGTAAAACCGGTTTTATTGAGCCACTGTATAGGGCGTTTGCCTGATTTTTCACGATGTGTAACAGGTCCGTTATATTCTGTACCATCGCGCCAGTGATAATCAAAAAAGATATTAAAAGCATGCCTTCTGTCTTGCTGGATCGGGAAAGTGGTTCTCAGGTTTGGCAAACCGGATGCCACCAGGGCAGCTGTTGTTGTCTGGCTTGAACCTGTGGCATTTGCAAACTGCAATGTATAATACGCACTCATCCTGGCGTTACCGGTCCTTCTCATATCATATTGCAAGGTAAATCCTTTGGTCGTCCCAAAGTCAATATTGCTATAAGAAGTATAATCTTTCGGGTATGCGCCAGTATACCTGTGGATCTGAAGCATATCTCTCATTTCAAGGTAAAAGATAACAAACTTTAGGGAAGAAGTATTCGTGATTTTTTGCTGAAAGCCAACCTCATAGTTGATGGTTTGAGTAGGTTTCAAACCGGGGTTATTAATGGCCCCATTTCCATCAGCAAATCCGCTCCAGTTATCGAAATAGTAATATAGAGCAGGATTAGAAAATACACTGTTTGTGGGGCGCTGACTGAGCACGTCATAGTGAGCAAAGAACAATGCTTCATCAGAGATCGGGAAGGAGAAAGAGATACGGGGCATGACGATCCATTGCGGTTCGTAATCCTTAAAAGATGCCATGGTAGGCCGTTCAAGTGTAGGATCCACCAGGAAAGGGGAGATACCGGAGCCAGCATCAAGCACATTCGGGTCCTGAATTTCAATACCTTCACTATTATACCAGACATCCTGATCACGATAACCTGTCACGAAAGTCGGGTTGTTAACATTGTCGACATACACTACATAATCACTCCCCATATTACCCGGAGTTTCAACGGTCTGTCCGCCAATATCCATATTATTTATTTCTCCTACGGTGTAAGCTTCATATAGCAGGTAAGGGTCTTTCAACATATACTGGTTGGCATCGAAACGGTCAACACGCAGGCCGACATTAAAGATCAGGTCTTTGAAAGCAAACTTATCCTGAATATAGAAGGCCATATAGATCGGTTCATAAGCGCCGATATCGCGCGTAAACATGCCATTTTCATCGGTTTTGGTAAAGAAATCCTCAAAGCTGGGGCGGGATGTAAGTTTATTGCCTTTGTAATCATACCCCCTGTATCCGACATAGGAGCTGATCCCGTCGTTCCATAATTCATCAGGGCTAAACATATCTACAGAAAAGAGTTCCTGACCAAAGTTTACGGTATGCAGTCTACCGCTTTTATCGTAATAATTAATCGAATTGTTGTTAAAATCATAGGAGTCAATGTCGATGAAGTCAACGCCATCGGTCGGCAATCCAAGTTTCTGTCTCAGATTGTAATCGAATATTCTTTGCGATTGTTCATCATATTTTCTGTAATATTTAACCGTATCCAGGTTTGCACCAGGTACAACAAAAGGGTTTTCGATATCAAGTTCCATGATATGGAAGTTGGTAGACTGTCTCATCAATGTCCAGAACCGTTGTGGGGCGTATCCATAACCTGCATCTTGTCGCTGATCATAATGAAATCCGAATTTCAGCTCATTATTGCCGATATCCAGGGAAGCCTGCACATCAAATGAGATCTGTGAATTGCTAAATTCGTTGAATCCTGTCTGGATAGCGCCTGGTGCGTTCCACAGGCCATAAACATTATCAGGTTGTTGTCCGTTGAGCAATCCACCTCCCAACTGGATCTGATCAAGGTTCATATAATTACCTTCCGGCTGGCCGGCAAAGAGATCGTAATAGGAGGTTGTATAATTGGCAATGATCCTGTTATAATCAGCCGGGCTGTAAGCTACCAGTGTATCAAAATCCCAACTGTTCAGGAACCATGCCACTCCATGAGCAGAATCAGCGCCTAATTCATAGGTGGGTGTTTTGTATGTGGTATATTTTCCGAGGTAACCATATTTAAACAGGTCGTCCTTGTGGTGAGGATCTTCTGTCATGCCCCTGTCTTTGGTATAGTCGGCCTGAATACTATAATAAACATTCTTTATCAGGGAGGTGCTATTCGGGTCGGATGGGAATCGTTGTGTAAACCTGCCAAAAACCCTCCAGGTGTTCCTGATAGAATGGGAGTTATTGTTATAATTAAACATTGAATTATAATAGTTCCAGTTATTGGCATCCCTGTAATAATACGTACCTCCGAAAGTCAGGTTAATGGTTTCTGTAGTTCTCACATCAATCTTACCTGTAAGATTGATTGTGTAATTACTGGTATTCTGTGTTACATATATCCTGTCAAGATTTTCCATCCTGGTATAGTTCGCATTCGTGAAAGTCCCTGCCCCTAACCCTGACGGTCTGAGAGGGTTTTCTTCAAGCCAGCTGAGGTATTCATCCTGTGCTTTATAGATATCGGAAGCGACAGGCCTGCCATCTTTTCTGAAAATCACATCACCTGCAATGAAATAACCCAACAAGGAAGAGGTTTTATTTCCTTGTTCATCTTTTTTGGAAAAGATCGGGCCATTCAGATTAAGGCTAACCCTGTTATATCCAAACTTATCGAGAAACTGACTGGTTTCCACTTCAATCCCCATACCAAACTTTCTGGAGGGCCCTTTTGTGGTAACGTTGATGATACCTCCGGTAGCATCTCCATACTGCGCCGGCAGTCCACCAAGTACAACATCCACCTGTTCAATGGCAGCGGCCGGAAGTGAGGATGAGCCCCGCACCCGGATACCGTCAATATACATAACGGTTGCATCTTGACGGGCTCCTCTTACGCGCCCACGTTCACCATCGGCCGAGAACACACCACCTATAGTGGAAGCAATGGAGTTGGCCGACCGGTTCGGCATTTTGGCAATTTCTTCTGAAGTAACCGTGGCCCCACTTGTCGTCTGGTCCTTTGAAATAAGTGGTACTTTATAGTCTATTACTTCAAAGGTTTCCAGTATCTGGGCCGTAGACTCCATATCTACATCCAGAAACCGGATCTGGTCAGCCCCAATGATCACCCCACGGATCAACAAAGGTTTATACCCGATGTAGGTGGCTTTCACATCATACTTCCCGGGAGGAAGGGGTTTGACAGTATAATTACCGTCAAAGTCCGATGAGGCCCCGCCCATCTGGGTGCCGCCTATTTCGACTACAATATTTACAAATGGTAGAGGTTCCCTCGTTTCTTTATCAAGGATCTTTCCTTTAAGAGCTCCTGATTGTGAAAAAACTAACAGATTGGCTGTCAATACGAGGCCGATAGTTAAAAGTAGATTTCTTAACATACCATAAAAATTTATGTTAGGTTATACACTGCGCAATTTAGAAGTCGGTAAAGTTATAAATAAATAATTGTATTTACCAAAAAAATTATTTGCATTAATTTAACAAGCCCTCAATGCCGCTATACATAAGGCCTGTTAAGAATTTCAGAGTATATCACTGCCTTTCTTAGGTCGAAATAATTAGCTTCATTTTCTTCCTCATCCTGCAGGTAGGCATCATTAACAACTGATTGTGCAGAGGAAACCTGCCTCTGTTTATCAATCATCTCAGAATAATCTGTTTCTTCGACTGAAGAAACCCCCTTCAGCTTGTATTCTTCTTCAAAAGTAAGCCCTTCGGGCTCCTCATAGATATCTCTAAACTCTTTAAAATAGTTTGTTTGGTTCGCATCAGCAAAAGGAGGGGCTGCAGTCATTTTTTCTTCCTTGCCGGTTAATAATTGCTCCAGCAGCGAAACCGGATCTTTTGCTTCGTGTGGTGCATCCGGGGCATTCTGTTCACTTCTCTGCTTTTTTTTCTGGCTATGCCTGTAAAAGGCAAAAGCGATCCAGGCCAGTCCTAATAAAATGTATAATAAATCATCCATAATGCTAATTTCTTAATGCGTCATTCACAGGTAAAGGTAAAATAATATATATGGTATGCAAACAAATAATCAGTTACCGGCATGTCTAAATCAGTTTTCGGTACATCTAATTAATTGGAGCCCTGTAGTTAGAGGTTCATTAAAATTTCCAATATTTTTTCTCTTTTTCTTCTTGACACAGGTACCTTACTGCCATCTGTCATGATAATATACCCGCCTTCCTGCCGGATAAAACTCTTGATGTATTTCACATTGATCAGGTGTGATTTATGAGGCCTGATAAAGCTATGATGGCTCAGGAGCTCTTCATTTTCTTTCAGGGTTTTAGAGATCAATAGCTTATCCCCATTAATAAAATAGAAATATGTATAATAATTATCAGATTCGCAGCGTAAAATGTCGTCGACATCTATTACATGGATCTTTTCAGCTGTTGACAGGACAATCTTATGCGGATCTTCTTCAGGAGTTTTAATATTATCCAATAATGTTTCAATATTTTTCCTCTTCTCAGTTTTGGCCTTTTTCACCTTCAGTTTATTTATCGCATCAACAAGCTCCTGAGGTACAATAGGTTTCAGCAGGTAATCCAGGGCGCTATATTTAATTGCCTTAATGGCAAACTGATCAAATGCTGTGGTAAATATCACCTCGAACTCCATATCCTTCAATTCCTCAAGTAATCTAAAACCACTCCCATCGGGCATTTGAATATCCAGGAAGATAACATCCGGTTTATATTTTCTAACCAGTTTAATGCCTTCTCTATAGCCTTCTGCCTGAGCTACAGTCTCAATAGAAAGGCAGTATTTCTGAAGCAGCCCAAGTAAAGTTTCCCTGGACTTTTTTTCGTCTTCAATGATGATTGCTCTTATCATGTTTCAGGTTTAGCGAATTCAGGAAATAAAGGTAAACTTTTTTTTGTGCCTGTCATATTTTTATCCGTAATTATTTAGTTGCTCTTTTATCATTTGCTTCGCGTCATTCGATTGTCATTTGCTTCGCGTCATTTTAATGACCATCGAATGACCATTGAATGACCATCGAATGACTATTGAATGACCATTGAATGACCATCGAATGACCACCTCCCATCATATTTCCCTGTACTGTAAGACGAT
>DAOWEV010000146.1 GCA_030638325.1 Bacteroidales bacterium | reverse complement strand
CTTTCAGGGCTTTCATTTCGGATAATGCCCTCTTTCCAGCCCTGGTCCCTAAGCGCCGGAGGAATCAACTTCATCTCCCGCAGCGGAGGGGTCTTGTCAAAATATGTTGCTTTGAAAACACCCGGTTGGATTTGTCCATTCGCAAAAGGAATGATAAACAGTAACATCAGGAAAAAAGTAAGTGTGTTTCTCATTATCGATTATGTTATTTCTCAATTCACAGTTGGCGGTTGACAGTTATCAGTTGTCAGGAATCAGTTCATCTTTCATCTCTCTCAGTCTCTAAGTCCCTCAGTCTCTGAGTCCCTCAGTCCCTCAGTCTCTTAGTCTCTTAGTCTCTTAGTCTCTCGCTCCCTCGCTCTCGCCCTCTCTCTCAACTCTCAACTCTCAACTCTCAAAAAGTTTTCTCCCACACCCCTTGCAATACTTCGCATCCTCATCATGGTCAGAGCATTGGCATTCCGGGCATTCATTTTCAGGTTTTTGTTCAAGTTTTACCTTCGTCATTTCAACGGATATGATGCCCGTCGGGACAGCGATTATGGCATAACCTGTTATCATGAGCAATGAAGCAATAACCTTTCCTAGGTCTGTTTGCGGTGAGATATCTCCGTACCCGACCGTAGTCAGCGTAACAATGGCCCAGTAGATGCTTTCAGGGATACTCCTGAAGCCGTTTTCGGGCCCTTCCACGAGGTACATGACAGCCCCAACGACAACTACAATAATAAGCACCAACCACAGAAAGACAAAGATCTTATGACGGCTGTTTATTATAGATTTCCAGAGGAATCCGGAGGCACCGATATACCGAGAAAGCTTCAATACCCTGAAAATACGCAGCAGCCTGATGATCCTGATCACAATCAGGTATTGCGAGCCGACTAAGAAAATGCTGAGGTAAGTGGGCAGAATAGCCAACAGGTCAATGACCCCGTAAAAGCTGAATATGTATTGTGATCGTTTCGGTGAAGTAATGATCCGCAGGATGTATTCAATGGTGAAGAGGATCGTAAAAAACCATTCGGCAAAATAGAGGAGATCACCATATTTAACTTTGATCCAGGAGACGCTGTCTAAGAATACAATGATCACGCTCAGCACAATAGAAACCAGAAGAAGCTCGTCAAACAACCTTCCCGATTTGGTGTTTGTACCGAAGATGATCCTGTGCAACGAGACTTTCCACCTGGAACTATTTTTATTTTTTCTCAGATCACCCTTCATAATACCTGTTTGATAGCATTTCAAAAGTACACATTATATTTAAGAAAGTTGAAAGTTGAAAGTTAACTTCTGTACAAAAAGTAATTTAAAAAAGCATAACATTAACTTTATGCAAAATATGCATATTTCACAGTGTTAACGAACTTTATAACTTTATAACTTTCAACTTTCAACTCTGTATGAATAATGCGGGCTAAAACCATTCCCCCGTTATTTTCTATTTTTGCCCCATATCCGTCCGGGCATGAGCACCCTGCATAATTTATGGATCATCTTTCTAATGGGCATTCTGGGAATGTGGAAGGCCATTCCGGTGGGCCTGCTACTCCAAAGCAATCCGTCTCTCAACTCTTATAGCTCTCAAAACCCAAACAACATCCCCAAAATCCCAGCCAATGCACCTACCGCAACGTTAATGGCTTTCATGGCAAGGAAGCTTTTCCTTGATTCGGCCAGCAGGGGCAGGGCTCCGTGTCCATCCTGAACGATGGAATTTGCCAGCAGGATAGAGAAAGGTATAGATCCGTGGATGAACAGGCTGATAAAAATGATGTTCGGACCGGATTGTGGAATGATGCCAATCAGCAGGGCTATTATAAGGATCACATATTGATTGGCTTGCAGCCATTCGTTCAGGTCCATCTGGTTCAGAACGATATCGATAACGATAAAAGTACCAAAAATCCACAGAAATATTTTGAGAAGGTGCTTTTTAATTACATGATTCCACAGATGATCTGTGAGGAAGTGATCAGGCGTTGTTGAAACAATGAACAGGCCGATCAGGGTAACGATCAAGAAAGTGACCCTCACCCAGTCCCACGTATCAGATATCAGCTCTCCATTCAATAAAAGCACAAGAAAAACCAGGCCTGCGGAAATCAACAAAGCCCTTGTGAAGGAGATACTTTTGAGCTGAGGTATTATCTCTTTCGGGACAAAACAATTACAATGAGGATGTTCGGTATGATATGTTAAGTGATTTACCGGTAATTTCATAAATGTTTTATCCCCAATAGAGATATGAATTATCCACCCCGTAAGTATGGCAATGGTAAGAATGATAACATTCAGAAAAAGAGCCTCCTTTGGCATCATGGAGAACATAATAAAAGCTTCATCTCCCGAGGTTGAGATCATGACAGTCACCAGGGCTGCAAAGCTGAATATCTTATGCACATATAATGAAACGGCTGTAAAGGCTCCCAGGCATCCGGGGATGACCCCCAGCAATGCCCCCAGCAGTATCTGGAGCATGGGTGACCGTTGCAAGGATTTACTCCACCTGCCTTTCGATTGAACGGTAATGTATTCGATGATCAGCATCATGATGATCACAAAGAATGAGATAGTCAGGGCTTCTTTGAAGACTTCAATAAATGTACTGAAGATATCATGGAAGCCGCCGGAAGTGTTATGAATGTGGAGGGATGTGATCATTTTATCAATTCAGGTCCGGAATATTCAACAAAATTTCTTTCGGTTTCATAGAGCTCTATCCTAAGGCTCAGTCTATCATCCAGTTTGTCACGCAGGATAAGCCAGATCCTGATAGCGATATTCTCTGCCGAAGGGTTCAGGTCCCGGAAATCTTCCAGGTCCATGTAAAGGTTTTTATGATCATATCTTTCCTCAATGTGTTCTTTGATAATTTGTGACAGGACACCAAGATCGATTACATAACCTGTCTCCGGGTCGACTTCTCCGGTAACCTTGACGATCAGGCTGTAATTATGCCCGTGATAATTCTGGTTGTTACATTTCCCAAATACTTTCTCATTTCTAACATCATCCCAGTAGGGATTGTGAAGCCTGTGAGTTGCGTTGAAATGGGCCTTGCGGCTTACGGTTACGATTTCGGCCATTGCTTCTGCTTTAAATTATTGGAATGTTGGAATATTGGAATGATGGAATGCTGGAATTTTGATTCTTCCATTCTTCCATTCTTCCATTTTCCCATCCTTCCATTCTTTAACCTCCGATAACGCTTACAAAAATATCTCTATTTTTCCGGGGACCATCGAATTCACAAAGAAAAATATTCTGCCATGTTGATAAGCCGGGTTTCCCTTCAATCACAGGTATTGTCTCTGACGGTCCGACAAGTCCGGCTTTCAGATGTGCAGCACCATTGCTATCCTGCCTGTCATGTTCCCATACTCCTTCAGGTATCAACTTTTGTAAAAGGCTGACTACATCATTTTGCACGGAGTCATCCCAGTTTTCCTGGATCATAATGGCGGCAGTGGCCCCTTGTGCATAAACAGTTACAATGCCATTGGCGATCCCGCTCATGGCGACAATTTCCCTGACTTCCCGGGTGATGTCATAAAGGCCGTTCTGATGATATGTCTGAACCTGGATGATCTTTTGCATGACAGATATTATATTTTCTGAGATTCATTTTTCTTATCAAAATTTTAGGAACAGGGTCAAAGCCGCTGCTGCCCCAGGGATGGCATCGTGCAATCCGGTTTATGGCCAACCATCCACCCCGGAACAGGCCGTACATTTTCAGTGCATCTATTGAATATTGTGTGCAGGTAGGGGTATACCGGCATGAAGCCGGCAGGAGTGGGGATATAGCTCCCTTATAGATGTAAATCAACAGGAGAAATGGAGCGATCAATATTTTCCGCAGGGCAGTCAACAGGCTGAATTTTGTTTCAAAGGTAAGGAATGTTTGAGTGCCGGATGCCGGTTGCTGGTTTCCGGATTTTAAAAAGATATAGTTAATCAGCTTATGAAATTGAAAAATTTTTCTTATATTTGAGGTTGATTGGTTATGATGATTTATTTGATGAAAAGAATTGAGAATGGTGTAATGTGTATAATTACAATGTGCTTAGCCTTAATATGGAATGATAAGAACAATAAATATATCTTATAGTTAGCATTATTTTATAGATTATGAAAACCTTTCTTTTCTCTTTGGGCGTTTTTTTTGTTTCTGTAACATTAATGGGTCAAAATATTTACTCAGGCATTTGGGATGATTATGATTATTACTTTGATTTCCGCCCTGATACCATTTTACCTGAACCACAAAACTATGTGGTTAATAATTTGGAAATTGACATGAATGGTGACGGAACCAAAGATTTTAGGTTGACAACTTTGCTCCGGGATGAAGCGCAATGGTCTAATAGGAGAAGAGTTACAATTGAAGGGTTAAGTCAAAATCAAGTAGCTTATTCAGAAATAGACACTTGTTGGTCACACGATTTTCCTCCATTGTTTGTACATACCTCTAACACTCCTCTGGAATTAGGTTATAATGTTTTGATTGATGAAAATCTAAATTGGACAGACTCAATCGTTTGGTTGAGTTATAATGAGTGGGATGCAACTTTCCCTACAAATAATGGTTATCATTGTTCCAGAGTTAGTCAATTTTATACAGACACAGGCTACATTGCTGTTCGTTTAATTGAACAAAATGACATTTTTTATGGATGGATCAAAATAAGTACTGTACATTATTCTTCTTGCATTATTCATGATTTTGCTTGCAATCTTGATTCGACTAGCATAAATATTCTGGAGTCAGATCCATGTATGATGATTTATCCCAACCCTGCAAATAATTTGATTTATGTGGAATATTCTAATCTTGAAGATGCAAACGTTCAAATTTTTAATATCAACGGACAGGAAATATATTCGGAAATAGCAGAAAGTAATCATATGACTATTGATTTATCTGGTTTTAAACAAGGGCTTTATTTACTAAAGGTTGTAACAGAGGACTTTACTCAAACAGAAAAGATAATTATTGAGTGATGGAAATTTGAACAGTCTCTAAAATATGCATTATGAAAAAAAAGAATTTAATGACAATGTTACTAATTGCAGCAACCGCATTAATAATGATCAACTTTAACTCTTGTAATAAAGATAATGATGATGATGATGGATTCATGACGGACAGCAGAGACGGTAAAAGATATAAAACAGTAGAAATAGGCAATCAGTGGTGGATGGCTGAAAACCTGAATTACGATGCAGGAAGCGGTAGTTGGGCGTATGATAGCATTCCATCAAACGCTGAGATTTACGGCCTTTTATACGATCGGGAAACTGCTTGTGATGTTTGCCCTGATGGCTGGCATTTACCTTCTGATACTGAATGGGAAGAACTTATTGATTATCTTGGTGGGGCATATTTTGCCGGAGGAAAGATGAAAGAAGCCGGCACCACTCACTGGATTAGCCCAAATACAGGAGCAACAAATGAAAGTGGATTTACCGCCTTGCCCGGTGGCGGACGCAGCACCTTACATGGTGGTTTCTATGGTTTGGGCTCTAACGCGGTCTTTTGCTCTTCTACTAATGGCAGCAGCAGGGATTTGAGTTGGACCACCCATTATGTTACTTATACCAGCAGCAATGAGGCCAGGGTTTATAGTGTTCGTTGTGTCCGGGATAATTAGCCCTGTTAAATAATTGCTTTCGGCAATTGCTGCAAGGCAGCATTCAACAAACCAATTAAATAAAACGCTAAAATCTTATTCTTATAAAAACAAAAATTTATCTTTTAATTCTGACACTTGCACTAATGGTAAGTGCCTTTGGTCAAATGCCTTCAATTGAATTGACCTTCACGGCTATTGACAGCGCCTCTCACGTCAAGTTAGACAGCATTAAGGTGATGAACCGTACACAGGGAGGCGATACGGTGCTGTATTGGCCCGATACAATACTTGTACTGGATTATACGGTGGGAATTACTGAAGTTAGCAATGAGAAAACAGGGTTGCAGATATTCCAGAATTATCCCAACCCGGTGAAAGACCAAACTACCATTACCTTGTATGTTCCTGAAAAGGGAAAAGTAGTTATAATGATTTCTGATATGCTTGGCCGTAAGCTTATCAACACAGATAGATTACTGGACAGGGGCTATCATTCCTTCAGGTTTACCCCCGGTAGCGGGAGAATATTTTTCTTTACAGCTTTTTGGCAAGCAACCACCAGCAGTATCAAAATCCTCAACTCCGGGAACGGTTCGGGCCTTACAAACTTACTTGAATACACAGGAAGCAAGGTTACGGAACCACAGCTTAAGAGAATTGAAGCTACTCAGAACTTCTCATTCAGTCTTGGTGACACATTGCTATACATCGGCTATGCAAACGGACTCCAATCCGGTATGCTTGATGCCCCTGAAATGAGTGACACGCTTACACTTCAATTCGCTACCAACATTCCCTGCCCGGGAATACCAACTGTAACTTACGAAGGACAAGTATACAATACTATTCAGATATTCAGCCAATGCTGGTTAAAAGAAAACCTTAATATTGGAACTATGATATTAGGTATTTATGATATGCAAGACAACGGGATCATTGAAAAATACTGTTATGATAACGACCCTGCCAATTGCGATGAATATGGAGGTTTATACCAATGGACAGAAATGATGCAATACACGACACAGCAGGGCACACAGGGTATTTGCCCGGATGGATGGCATGTCCCTACGGATGATGAATGGAAAATACTGGAAGGAGTTGTTGACAGCCTGTATGGCGTTGGCGACCCGGAATGGGATCAATTGGGATCTCGCGGTTTTGATGCCGGATTGAACCTTAAATCTACCAACGGGTGGAATATCAACGGCAACGATCTGTTTGGTTTTTCGGGTCTTCCAGGCGGCTACCGCTACAACTGGGCTGGTATCTTCAGCTTCATTGGCTATGAAGGTTACTGGTGGATGGCGAAGAAGAACTATGATCCCAACATCACTTGGTTCCGCTATCTGCGTTACAACTATTTAAGTGTAACCCGCCATTATGACCTCAATTGGAGTTGCGGTTTTAGTGTACGGTGCATCAGGAGTCCGGAACCAACAACGCATTTCATAGAATTGACTTTCACAGCAATCGATAGTGCAGCATACGTACAGTTGGATAGTCTTAAGGTCATGAACCTAACCCAGGGAGGAGATACTACCTTGTTCTGGCCGGATACAATACTCGTTTTAACTTACGAGATTGTAGCAAATCCACAAAAATACAGCCGGCTGAATCGCGGGATCGATTTTTTTCCCGGCGATGAACTGCTTTATATTGCATATATCGATACCCTGGAATCAGGCATGCTCGATGCCCCTGAAACGAGTGACACGCTTACGCTTCAATTTGCTACTAACATTCCCTGCCCTGGAACACCAACGGTAACTTACGAAGGACAGGTTTACAACACCATTCAAATATTCAACCAGTGCTGGCTGAAAGAGAACCTGAATGTGGGGGTGATGATACCGGGAACTCAGACAATGGAAGATAACGGGATAATTGAAAAATACTGTTATGATGACAACCCTTACAATTGCAATACATACGGTGGATTGTACCAATGGAATGAGATGATGCAATATACACCCACACAAGGTGTACAAGGTATTTGCCCGCCTGGCTGGAATATCCCTACGGATGAGGAATGGAAAGTGCTGGAAGGCGCCGTTGACAGCCAATATGGTATCGGAGACCCGGAGTGGGATGGGTTGACTTATCGTGGTTATGATGCCGGTAAAAGATTAAAATCAGAAACTGGTTGGTATTCAGGGTATAATGGGACTGATGTTTTTGGCTTTACTGCTCGTCCGGGTGGCAGTCGGAACTACGGGGGTTTATTCTTTGATCTGGAATACTATGCTAGATTCTGGCCCTCGTCTGAGTACAATGACTACTTTGCGTGGCAGCGCTATCTGGGCTATGGCTTAGATGAAATAATCCGCGAATGGACCTACTATGAGTCGTACGGTTTTAGTGTCAGGTGCCTCAGGGATAATTTTACCCCGTGAGGTATGTATAATGATGATAAATGGATATTCCTCCGGCTATCAAGGCGGGGGAGTAAAAAATAACCCCGCTGGTTGGCGGGGACTGGAATAAAGTGAAGTTTCTTATATTCTGGCTTCTTTGATCCTGGCTTTCTTTCCTCGTAATCCTCTCAGATAGAAGATCCTGGCCCTTCTTACCACACCCCGTTTGTTAATGGTGATCTTATCGATAAAAGGGGATGTAACAGGAAATATCCTTTCAACCCCAATGTTGTTGGATATTTTCCTTACGGTAAAGGTTTCTGTCTTTCCATTGCCTCTCCTTTGCAGAACGACACCCTGGAAATTTTGCAGACGTTCCTTGTTTCCTTCTCTGATTTTATAGGTAACGGTGATGGTATCACCGGCTTTGAAATTCGGGAATTCCTGTGCTTCTGTCAGTCCGTCAACGTATTGCAATAATTCGTGCTTGCCCATCTCTTTTAAAATGTTTACTTATCTTTTTCAAAAACGAGTGCAAATATACAATGATTTTTTAATAACAAAAGATAATGTTGGAATTTATTTTCGTGAAGGGTGAAACGTGAAGGGTGAAGCGTGAAGGGTGAGTGGTGAGTAGTGAATGGTGGGGTGTGGGTGTGAGGTGTGAAAGGTGAAGAGTGAATTAGGGTTATTGCTTCCATTCCTCCAGGTTGTGCTTTTGCCTAAGGATCCATGGGTCATAAGGGAGTCTTTCGATATAATCCCTGTTCTCCTTCCGTTGTAACACACTCTCGTGTATTACAGGCTTTCCATGGGTTTCTGAGTTCCAGGATCTCACTTCTTTTTTGTAGAGGCGCTTTTTAATAAAGCTGTCACGTGCATCATGCATCTCCCCGTTGATGTTTTGTTGAATCTCAACTTTGTGCTTCGGATAGATCTTCAATCCAAACCCGACAGCCTGTTGTATCATCCATTCCAGAGCAATATCTGATAATCCCTGGTCCTCGTAACCTCCGCCAACATCCGTATGGACGCCACAGAACCAGACTTGCTTTATGGTCTGATAATCAAGCTTATCCGGATCCCAGATCAAAGGATGAAAGATCTTGCGTTCGTCATCTATTGCCAGTGCCTGGCAGGCGTTTTCAACACTCGGGCTGAGACGGAAATTGTGAAACTTGTGCTGAAATCTGGGGAGATTGTCAAGTACTACATCCATAAACTTGCCGGGCAGTCCCAGTGCAGCTACCGTATCCCATACCCCCAGAAACCTGATCCGGGTCCACATTGTGTGGTGTCTTTCTATAAAATCAGCTGCTTTTTCCTTTCTTCTCTCATCATTTTTGTCTTTGTAAATGTCCCAGGCCCGTTTTATCAATTCAGGCCTCGATTTAGGCAATATTCCAAACATGTCGATAAAGCCCGATAAACTCCTTATGGTAGCAGCGCCACGACTGAAGCCAAACAGGTAGATTTGATCCCCGGCCTGGAAGTTTTCAAAGATAAACTCGTAGCATTCCTGGATATTCTTTGAGATGCCCATGCCTGCTACATTCCCTGATATCTTTCTCCAGCCTGTCCCAAGGCCCCTGTCGTAAAATGCGACTTGCTCCAGGGTCCTGTCCTCGACCATATTAAAAAGCTTGTAAACGTTGGTGTTTTCCTTCTTCCCGCCTTCCTGGCCAGTGCCGTCTGAAAATATAACAATGTTCTTGCTCATAAGACTTATGTATTTTTGTAATTCGTAAACCCCTTAGTATGGTCATGTTTCTATGGCAATACCGTTGAGGACTTCATAATTTGTTCAAACCCTAAATCCTAATATCGAAATCCTAAACAAATTTAAAACTCAAAATGTTCCAATCCCGATAGCTATCGGGACAAACAAAGCATTTACATTTCAAACTCAAAATGGAGTGCAATACAGCGCTGTTTGGTCATTCGAATTTTGGACATTAGGTATTGTTTAGTATTTCGGATTTAGTTTTTAGAATTTGTAGTAATAAACACTCCATGCACCCCAATGTGATGCTTTCTCAAAGCCCCATCCTTTAGGCAGGGATCCTTTATTTCTGGTTGTTATTGCCTTCAAGCAGCTCCGGCCGTCTTTTCTTTGTCCTCTCAAGGGCTTTCTCCATGCGCCATTCATGGATTTTGCGCTCATGGCCCGATAGCAGGATGTCGGGGACTTCCCATCCCCTGAATTTAGCGGGGCGGGTATAGACCGGAGGGGATAACAGCTTATCCTGGAAAGAATCCGACAGCGCAGAGGTCTCATCTCCAAGCACCCCCGGGATGAGCCGTACGATGCTATCTACCACTACCGCCGCAGCCAGTTCTCCGCCGGATAAAACATAATTACCAATGGATATCTCCCTCGTGATGAAATGTTCACGTACCCGCTCATCGATACCTTTGTAATGGCCGCAAAGTAATATGATGTTCTGCAAGGTCGAAATCTGGTTGGCCATCTCCTGGTCCAACAGGTTCCCATCCGGAGTCAGGAAAATGATCTCATCATAATCTCTTTTGTTTTTCAACTCTTCTATGCAATCAGCCAGGGGCTCTATCATCATAACCATTCCGGCACCACCGCCATATGCGTAGTCGTCGACACTCCGGTGCTTGTTTTTGGTGAAATCCCTCAGGTCATGGATATCCAGGCTCACCAATCCCTTTTCAACAGAACGTTTTATGATGGATTGCGTGAAAGGTCCCTCGAACATGGCTGGAAATATGGTAATTATGTCAATGTGCATAAAACAAAATAAGTTATAAGAATTGGTAAAGTTAGCAAGAATGTTGAAACAAAATACGCTGGAAGCTATACAAGTATTATATTTGCCGGAAATTAATTGACAGTTGCAGGCTACGGGTTGCAAGTTGAGAACCTGCAACCTGCAACTTGTAACACGCAACAAAAAACAGACAACAAACTGCTTACTTTTACGAATTAAATGCCTGATAAATAATAAAACATGAAAAAACTAATACTATCCTTCTTGATCGCCGGAACTTTGACCGGTTTTTCACAAGTTGCTCCTGACAAGTACTATGTTCAGTTCACGGATAAGAATAATTCACCTTATTCGATTGATGATCCTTCAGACTATTTGTCACAGCGTGCCATCGACAGACGGATCAGGCAGGGTATTGCTATAGATGAAAAGGACCTGCCTGTGAACCCTGCCTACCTCCAGGGAGTAACGGATGCCGGTGCTGCGGTCCTGAATCCGACAAAGTGGTTAAATGGTGTTACAATTTATACAGGTGATTCCACAGTAGTCATTGCCATCAATGCCTTACCTTATGTCGCAAATGTTTTAAAATCCACTCCGGTTGTATATAATGATGGCCCGGAAAATTTTAAAAAACCTTTCTTTGAGCATGAATATTACAATGGCACAGCACCGGTCATTTTTAAAGATGGACAGGGTATTACATCATTTGACTACGGGGAAGGTTATAATCAGATACATATGCTTAAGGGAGACCTGATGCATGATATGGGCTATCGCGGGCAAGGCATGATCATTGCCGTGATCGATGCCGGTTTTAACAATGCAGACATCCATCCGGCTTTTGATAGTTTATGGAATAACAACCAGATCCTGGGTACACGGGATCTTGTGGATGGGGGAGAAGTGGCTTTTGACAAGAGTTCTCATGGCACGATGGTTCTTTCTACTATTGGCAGTAATTACCCGGGACAGCTGATTGGAACAGCCCCAAAAGCCTCATTCTGGATGCTCCGGTCAGAAGATGTCGGGTCAGAATACATTATCGAAGAGTATAACTGGGTGTCGGCAGCCGAATTTGCCGACAGCGCCGGTGTGGATGTCATCAATTCATCATTGGGATACTACGTCTTCAACGACCCTTCCCAGGATCATACTTATGCGGACATGAACGGAAACACTACCCCGGTTACTATTGGTGCAGATATAGCAGCCAGCAGGGGTATGGCAGTCTGCAACAGCCTTGGAAACGAAGGTTCAGGTTTCTGGTATTATCTTATTGCGCCCTCTGATGGTGACAGTGTTTTCGGTATAGGTGCCGTAGATGCCAATGGAAATTATGCAGGCTTCAGCTCTCACGGGCCTTCCTCTGATGGCAGGATTAAACCCAATGTGGTTGCCCAGGGTTCCGGTGTCTATGCAGCAGATCCATCAGGATGGTTTACCTATACTGGCGGGACCTCCTTTTCATCCCCTATAACAGCCGGTATGGTGGCATGCCTCTGGCAGGCTAATCCGGAAATGAACAATATGGAGATACTCAGCGCCATTGAACAAAGTGCCAGTCAGTCTGAAGACCCTGACGATCTCCTGGGATATGGGATTCCTGATTATGTGATGGCCAATAATATACTGACTGTTGTTGAAAGCTTTACCCTGGTTGATCTAGATATCGAAATTTATCCTGTGCCGTTTAAGGACAGGCTCTACTTTAATGTCATTTCTGATGATAAAGAACACCGGCAGGGTAGGGCAGAGGTGACAGACCTCACGGGTAAGATCGTATCGGAAGAAGAGTTAGACCTGACAAAAACTTCTTCTGTTAATCTTGAATATCTCCCGGCAGGTATTTACTTTTTAAAGATCCGGATTGATGATAAATACGCAGTGAAAAAGGTGGTAAAGTTATAACCCTTTGAATGAATCTTTAAAAAAGATGTCATCTCTCAGGTGAATTTTTTTGTGAGAACCTCTGCGTTTTTATTCCTTACAGGTAAAAAATCAATAAAAATATCAGGTGTTGTACAAATGTAAATTAAATATTTGAATGTGCCTCATTGTCAGTGGGTAATGTCGTTTATTTGAAGTAAATATTTAAATTATTACTCAGATCCCTTTTTCTCTCCGTAAAATGAAAATAAGCATTGATATACAATCTGTTATGTGATTTTAGTTGAACATTGTAAACAAATTATTGAATTTACATTTGTAACATGAATCGTGTTCAATTGTAAACAATATTTATGTTACATTTGTAAACGGATTATGATCGACAGGATACATAAAATATTAAGGCAGAAAAAATATACGGCATCCCAGTTTGCTGATAAGATTGGGGTGCAACGCTCGAGTGTTTCTCACATTATGTCGGGCAGGAATAAGCCGAGCCTGGATTTTATTCAAAAAGTACTTATTGCATTTCCTGATATTGATGCCGGGTGGCTGGTATCCGGGAGAGGAAATATGACCCCGGCGCCTGAACCCATAAATGATAACAATCCTCCTGACAAAAAAGAAAAACCTGTCCAATCTATAACTTCCGGGAGCGATGGAATTATTGATGAGGAGTTATTCACAGATAACCGGAAAACAACGAAGAGATCAGTCTCTCCCGACAATCAAACTGCAGCTGTAGAGAAAATAGTCGTATTTTATAAAGACGGATCTTTCCGGGAGTACTCTCCCAGGTAAACGGGCGATACAGGCATACTGACCAGTACTTTTACCTTCGGTTGTCTTATTTCACTGTGAGAAACCACGTCCTTGTGCCTCCGCTAAAGCTTCGGCGACACGCAGATGGGCGGGGATTTTTTACTATCAGTTAATTAAAGATGTAAATTCTTAACGCAGCACAAGGCTGCAATCACATTGATTAACGATTAACGATTGTAGATTAACGATTTAAGATTTATGGTTTAATTAGCATTATGAAAAAAAGAACTTGAAGACAAGTTGATTGACTTTAGCGTAGAAGAGAAAATGATTAAAGTTTGTAGATTGAAGATTAACGATAGTGTGAAAAAAAATCTGAAATCGTTAATCGTTAATCTCAAATCGTTAATCAATACCGTTCCAGCTCCGAGAAGAAGAAACCCGCTTCTACAAGGGCATTTTCATCAGAATCTGAGCCATGAACGGCATTTTCCTGGATGTTGGAGCCAAACAAGTTCCGAACAGTGCCTTTTGCAGCATCAGCCGGGTTGGTAGTCCCAATGAACCCCCTGTATGCTTCAATGGCATTTTCTTTTTCCAGAATGGCTGCTACTATGGGACCTGAAGACATAAACTCTGTCAAATCATTATAAAACGGCTTTTCTTTATGGACTTCATAGAACTTTTCTGCCGTTTCACGACTTAATTTCATGTATTTCATAGCCACAATCCTGAAACCGCCTTCGCTTAGCATTGCCAGAATAGCGCCGATATGGCCTTTCCTGACAGCCTCCGGTTTAATCATTGTGAGTGTTATTTTCCCTGCCATAGTATTAAGATTTTTAATTTTTCGAGATGCAAAAGTAGTAATTCATTGATAACTTGAGCAAAAAAAGGTGCGGTGAAGTGAAAAAAGGAACTCCATCCTATCGTTAGGATGGAGTCCCATAATTAGAATCATTCTAAATAGTCGCAACCAACAAAACCTTCATAAATCACTGTACTCTAATAAAATATGCGACAAATAGAAAATTGAATTACAACAAGAATTTTGAGAAAACATGCCAAATCGTGCCAAGTATGATTTGGCAGAATGCAGCTAATTGATTACGATCTTTCAGTGATACCACATCCCGGCGCAACCTTTGCCAGTTAACAAAGAATAACTCCAAATAGCTTCTAAATCCCGATTTATAACTAATTTTGGAATTGGAAAATTAATGAATAGCAAAATCAATAACTGAAGATGAAAACCCCATTCTGGACTGTTATAATCGTTGCCCTTATGATGAATTCCTGTAATCAAAAAACAGAGGCAGACCTGATCATATACAATGCCCGGGTTTATACGCTGGATGAAGACTTCACTACAACTACGAGCTTTGCGGTTCAGAATGGAAAGATCCTTGCGACGGGCACCGATGCTGCAATTACTGGAAAATATATTGCTTCCCGTATGATTGATGCCGAAGGACGGCCGGTTTACCCGGGGTTTATTGACGGGCATTGCCATTTTTATGGCTACGGCCTTGGCCTGGTGCGCAATGCGGATCTTACTGGCACGGCCTCCTTTGAGGAAATTCTAAGGATATTAGAACAATATCACAAGGAAAACCCCGGTGCCTGGATCATCGGCAGGGGCTGGGATCAGAACGACTGGGAGATAAAAGAATATCCTCATAATAACATACTGGACGAGTTGTTCCCTGAAACACCCGTTGTGCTGACACGTATTGACGGGCATGCTGTGCTGGCCAATAGTATCGCACTTGAAAAAGCAGGCATAACTGTGAATAGAGAGATAGAAGGAGGGAAAATATTCCAGGAGAAGGGCAGGCTGACCGGTATCCTGATCGATAATGCAGCCGATAGCATGAAAAATGCCATCCCGAAGCCTGGCCCGGAGCAGATGAAAAAAGCATTGTTGGTTGCACAAGACAACTGCTTCGCCGCCGGCCTTACTTCTGTAGTTGACGCCGGGCTGTCCTTCGAGGTGATACAAACGATTGATTCCCTGCATCAGGCGGGGGACCTGAAGATACGCATAAATGCGATGATCAGTCCCAATGAGGAGAACTTTTGTCACTTTTTGGAAAAGGGGCACTATAAAACCGGCAGGTTGCATGTCAATGCTGTTAAGCTTTTTGCTGACGGAGCCCTGGGATCACGCGGGGCACTGATGCTGGAGCCTTATGCTGATGACCCTGGAAATGACGGCTTGCTTATGCATAAACAGGACTATTACAGAGATATCCTGAAAAGAGCTTATGAGCTAAACTACCAGGTCAATACGCATTGTATCGGGGACTCAGCCAACCGGATGATGCTGCATCTTTATGGCGAAGTGCTGAAGGGCAAGAACGACCGAAGGTGGCGGATAGAACATGCCCAGGTCATCCACCCTGATGATTTTCAGTTGTTTGCGAGGTACTCCATCATCCCTTCAATACAAAGTACACATGCCACTTCCGATATGTACTGGGCTGGTGAAAGGCTGGGGCCGGAGCGTATCCGGGGGGCCTATGCTTATCAGGAGTTGTTGCAACAAAATGGCTGGCTTGTGAATGGCACCGACTTCCCTGTCGAGAACATCTATCCGGTTTATACTTTCTATGCTGCCGTAGCACGCAAGGACCTGAAAGGGTGGCCGGAAGATGGCTTCCAGATAGAAAATGCCCTGACCAGGGAAGAAGCCCTGAAGTCCATGACCATCTGGGCCGCAAGGGGAAGCTTTGAAGAAACCGAGAAAGGTAGCATTGAACCAGGTAAACTGGCTGATTTCGTGATCCTTCAGGAAGATATTATGAAGGTGCCGGAGAATGAGATTTCAGGTGTTCAGGTGTGGAAAACCTTTCTCGCAGGAGAACCGGTGTTTGAAAATGGAAGAATGGAATGATGGAATGGTGGAAAAATGGAAGGATGTGAAAATCTGAGCAATCTGTGGCTAATAAAAGATATAATATAATAATCGAGAAATACTACCCTATTGATTCTAAACGGTTTCGGTATTATTTTACACATTGCAAAACAGTTACTGAGCTGGCGTTAAAGATTGCGGCAAAGAACCCTCATTTGAATGCCGATGTTGAGTATATTGAGACGGCATCTATGTTGCATGACATCGGTATTTTCATGACCAATGCACCACAGATTGGCTGTTATGGCAAACATCCTTATATCTGTCATGGTTACCTGGGGCGGGAGTTACTGGAAAAAGAAGGGCTGCCAAACATCGCCCCCATCTGCGAAAGGCATATTGGCACCGGCATCACCCTGGAGGACATCCTGCAACACCGGCTGCCTTTACCCCACCGCGATATGTGCCCGCAAAGCATTGAAGAGAAGATCATTTGCTATGCCGATAAGTTCTTTTCGAAGTCTGCAAAAGAGCTGACTACCCCTAAACCTGTTCAGAAAATTCTAAAGAAACTATCCCCCTTTGGTGAAGAGAAAGTCCTCAGGTTCAGGGAATTCATAGAAATGTTCGGAGTGGACTACATCTATCGATGAACCCCAATTTAAAATTTAAAATTTATAATTTAAAATTGTTTGGTGATCCAATCAACCACATCTTCATAGACTTCCGCCTTGTTAACCTCATTCAGCATCTCATGCCTTCCTTCAGGATAAATTTTCAAGTCCACATTTGCCATACCGGCATTTTTAAATACCTGAAAAACATCTTTAAGGTCATTCCCATTGTTCCCAACCGGGTCATTTCCACCCCCAAAGATCAACACAGGCAGGTCTGATGGCATCTTCATGATGTTACTTTTCTTTTTAATCTTATGCATGCCTTTGAAGAAATCTAGATAATAACCCACTGTTGAGGGGTTTCCACATAAAGGATCCGCAATAAAAGCATCTACTGATCCGGGGTCACCGGAAAGCCAGTCAAAAGGCGTGCGGTTCGGACGAAACGGCTTGCTGTATGTGCCATAGCCCAGTTTAATATGAATGTTGCTCCTGTGTTTTTTCCCTTTAAACAGGCGGATAATTTGTGATATTCCGGTGCCAAAATGCATCAACCAGGAAGGCTGTTGTGTAGTAGCGGAAAGGATGAGAGCATATATTTCATTACCATAGTCAATGACATAGCTTCTAACAAGTAATGATCCCAGGCTATGTCCCAATAAAAACAGCGGTACATCCGGAATTTCTTTTTTAGCGATGTGGGTCAGGTCCAGCATGTTCTCCACAACCAGCTCCCAGCCATCCTTATCGGCAAAGTAACCGAGATTTTCAATTTGCCCGGCAGTCCGCCCGTGGCCCCTGTGATCTGCTATATAAACAGCGATGTTATGCTGTGTCAGGTAATTTGCAAAATCCTCATACCTGCGGGAATGCTCCATCATGCCATGACCAATCTGCAGGATTGCCACCGGGGCAGCGGGAATCCATTTGGAGGCATGGATCTCATGGCCTGTCCGGTCTTTAAATATGAAATCGGTTCGTGCCGGTGTTGTTTTGCTCATGATGCAAAGGTAGTTGTTTTGGTAGACCGAAGTCGGGAGTCGGAAGTCCGAAGACGTGAATGGTGAATGGTGAGTAAAATGAAATTGTCGCATCTTGAATATCGAATAATGAACACCGATATGCTTCGCTACGGGGTAGGCACCGAACACCGAATGATGAACTACTGCCCTGGATTAGCTCATTGATTTCTTGAATAATTCGATATTCATTATTCGATATTTACACAACAGCATAAATTACGATAGGTCTGGATTTCCTCCCCTAGGGGGAGATGCCAAAGGCAGAGGGGGTCAAAAACAGAATTAATAATTAAAAAAAAAGCGAACCCGGAGGGACTCGAACCCCCAACCTCCTGATCCGTAGTCAGGTGCTCTATCCAATTAAGCTACGGGTCCGGATTATAATTTTGAATTTTAAATTATAAATTTTAAATTAATTCCTGATCGTTGACCGGGATTCAAAGTGCAAAATTACGAAACTTTGCTAATATTACTATACTTTGGGAATTGATTGTTGCTTGGGAAGATTCAACCGGCAGGTGCCATTTTGGGTGTCCCATTATTTTTATGGTACATTTACGGACACTCATTTTGTTTTAAAGATAAGCCCCAAGGGGGCGGACATCAACAACCCCGGGCGTTAGCCCGGGGTGTATGTAGTACAATATAACACTAGCACCACAGGTGCGTAATCAACGATTTCATAAAAGACTCATATGATGAACGCTATGTGTGGGACTTATGATTTCGCCCCGATGGGGCTATGTGGATATGGCATATCGTAAACCCCGTGCTACTCACGGGGCTAATGATTTACGCACCTTTGGTGCTCAAAAATTGAGCAATATTTTCTGGCATAACTTGCTTTACGCTTTCAGATGTTGTACATTTACTGATTGTTTCCCAATGTCTTATTAACAAACATTTAATCAATTCAAAAATTATGGAAAAACAGAGCAAAATTCCGATGGTATATGGATATGCCGTATGCCTTGTTGCAGTGATCACTTTTCTCATCGCAGGTGCAAACATTGTGAATGCCATTATCGACATGGGTGATCCATTACATGCATCCAGAAGTTATGGGGCTAAATCACCCAGCCTCGCTTCTTATGAGAATTATAAGATGGATATTCTCAAATCACCTGAAAAGGAACAGGCATATGTTCCGGATGACGCGACCTTACGCGCCATGTATGAAGCAGCAAAAGAAGACAGAATACAGACTTCCAGGCACAATTCGGTCCGCTCATTACTTGTAAATGGCTTGCTGATCGTTGTCTGCGTTGTTCTCTTTATCTTTCATTGGAGGTGGATTAGAAAACTGTAGCCAAAAGCCTAACCTCTTTAATTCATGAATTAAAAAGAGGAGTTGAAAGTTGAAAGTTGAAGGTTGAAAGTTGAAAGTTAGCCTGAATAATGCAGGCTAAATACTGCAAATACGATTATTTGCAATATGTTTTATTTTTCGTATTTTTGAAGCCGTGTCCGGGCCGGTTCTGTTTTATTTGTAACATCAATGCTCAAACAGGCCTGGGTGCGGCTAATATCAGTTACGTAAAACATTACTTATTTAATAACAAAAACTAAATATGAAAAGATTTTGCATTTGGGTCACAATCTTTTGCGTTTTTTTGTCCGCCCATGAATTATCAGCTCAAACTTTTACGGGAACAGTTACAGACCAGGATAATTTAACCTTACCCGGAGTATCCGTCTTTGTAAAAGGAACAACCATTGGAACCGTCACTGATTTTGAAGGCTTGTATTCCATTCAGATCCTCCCCGGAGATGTCACAGGCGATTCCCTTACCCTGGTGTTTTCTTCGATTGGTTTTACAACCAGGGAATTTAACTTCCCGGTTGACCCCGGCGCTACAATTACCCATAATGTCATGCTGTTGGAAGAAATTGCAATGCTGGACGAATTTGTAGTTGTGGGGTATGGCGTTCAGAAGGCAAGCGATGTGACCGGGGCGATCTCGACGATCAAGATGGATGAGATCACCAACCAACCAATAACCCGCATCGACCAGGCGCTGCAGGGAAAGGCGGCCGGTGTGCAGGTCAGCCAGACCACGGGAGAGCCCGGATCAAGTGTGAAAGTCCGTATCAGGGGGATCGGTACGATCAACAACAATGATCCTTTATATATTATTGATGGCGTTCCAACCAAGGATATTGACGGTATCCTGAATCCTGACGATATTGAGTCAATGACCGTATTGAAAGATGCTGCTTCAGCGGCCATATACGGCTCCAGGGCTGGAAATGGAGTGGTCATCATTACAACCAAAAAGGGACAGGCAGGTAAAAAAAGATTCAGTTACGATTTCTTTGGCGGGATACAAACACATGGCCATATCACCCCTATGTGCAACACCGGGGAATATCTCAAAATATATAACGAAGCAGCCTTGACAGACGGCCGGGATCCCATCCCTGATGACATCAGGTCGCAACTCTCAAATACCGACTGGTTAAACGAAATATTCCGTACAGCCATTATGCAGAGCCATCAGGTTTCGGTAAGTGGCGGGAATGAAAACTCTACCTATATATTCGGCGGAGGATATATGAAACAGGAAGGGATCATCCTGAATTCCGACTTTGAAAGGATCAATTTCAAGACCAGCCTCACCTCTAAGCTGGCCGATTGGGTGAAGGTGGGAACGAATCTGAATATGACTTATTCAGTCCGTGATATCATTGGTGCATCGGGAGATGGTTATGGAGGCAATGGAGGCAGCGTGATCCGTTATGCTTTCTTCCGGACACCTCCTGTACCTGTTTATGAGGAAAATGGGGACTACAGCGACTTACCGAACTTTGATGGATACAGCCAGGCAAAACTGAACACCTGGTTTGGAGACGGATACAACCCGGTAGGGCTGGCTAATAAGTTCGACTGGAAAGCTAAGACTTACCGTGTGTTCGGTAATATTTTCGCCGAGTTTAACATTGTTGACGGACTTGTGTTCAAATCTGACCTGGGTGTGGACCTGACGGTGATTGATGAAAAGAGGTTTAATGAGAACTGGGGCACAGATGGCCGGATCAACAGCCCGAATTCATTGGTAGTTAGCTCATCTACGGGTTTTGTTTACAATTGGACGAATACACTGAACTACACCAGGACTTTTAATGAGCAGCATCATACCACGTTCCTGTTAGGGACGGAAGCCATTCAGGGTAGTTTCCACTGGCAAAGTGGTACCGACCGTGACTTTCCTGACCAGTCACCCAGTATGCGGTATCTTGGGAATGGCCTGACAACCTCCAAAGGCGCTTATGAATTAGCGAGTGGCTGGTCATTGCTATCCGCATTTTTCAGGGCAAATTACAATTATGCTAACCGCTACCTTATAGAGGGAGTGATCCGTTATGATGGATCCTCACGATTTTCGAAGAACAACAGATGGGGTGGTTTCTATTCGGGTTCGGTCGGATGGAACCTGCATAATGAGAAGTTCCTGAGCGATGTCAAATGGCTGTCACAACTTAAACTGAGAGCCAGCATCGGGCAGACCGGAAACCAGGAGATTCCTCTCAATAATTATATTTCGGTGCTGGGTGATGAATATAATTATCCCTTCGGGGGCTACCTGAATTATGGCTATGCCGTTGAAACACTTGGCAATGAGAATACTACATGGGAGACCACCACCACTTACGATATCGGGCTGGATATGGCCTTTTTTAACGACCGCCTGTTTGTTACCACTGATTATTACTGGCGGTATACGGACGATATGCTGATCCCGGTCCCCTTGCCTCCCAGCGGAGGCAGCGCATCTCCCCCATTCTTAAATGCCGGCAAAGTGCTGAACCGTGGATGGGAGTTTGAAGTCGTATGGCGTGAAGTGGCCGGAGACTTCAGATACGAAATAGGGGGGAATTTTGCCACCCTCTATAATGAAGTGCTCTCTTTAAGCAATGGCAGGCCCATCGCTGCTGGAAGGATCGATAATGGTGTGTTTGCAACCCTCACGGAAGAAGGGCACCCGGTCGGATCATTCTTCATGTATGAGATGGAGGGCATCTTTCAAAATGAAATGGATATCTTTACCCATGCTTACCAGGGGCCCCAGATCGAACCAGGGGATGTCAAATTTAAAGACCAGAATGGCGATAATGTTATCGATGAGCAGGACAGGGTTCATGTGGGCAGCGCGATACCAAAGCTAACCTATGGCGTTACCGCTAATCTTTCCTGGAAAAACTTTGACCTGTCATTCTTCTTCCAGGGAGTGTATGGCAATTCCATCTATATGCAGGTCAACCAGGATATCGAAGGATTCTATCGCGGATTTAATGTAACTCAACGATACTATGATAATCACTGGACGGGTGAGGGCAGCACCGATGAGTATCCGAGAGCATCCTGGATCGGGGCCGCCAACAACAAAAAGGCATCTACCCGCTTCCTTGAGCCCGGCTCTTACTTCAGGCTTAAAAACCTGACACTCGGTTATACCTTTGATCTCAAAAAGGCAGGAGCGGGGCGATTGAGGGTATATTTCAGTGCACAGAACGTGTTTACCATTACAAATTATCCCGGCCTGGACCCGGAAATGTATGAAAGCAATAACCTGCGGGGGGAAAACGTTAAGAATGCTGATCTCGCTGCAGGCATTGACTGGGGTACATATCCGATCCCGAGAATATATACGATCGGTATCAATCTTGATTTATAATTCAGAAAGCAAAAGCATTATGAGACAATCAAAATATTTATACTTAAGCATCCTGTTGTTAGTGTTTTTTGGTTTGAATGGATGTAAGAAATTCCTGGATGAAGACCTCGAAGGAAAGAAATCCGATCTGCAATTCTATCAGACTGCCGATGATGCAGAACTGGCTTTAACAGGTGTTTATAATGTACTGAGTTTTGCCAATGCCGATAACCGCATTTGGGTCTTTGGCGATGTGGCCTCCGACGATGCAACCAAAGGCGGTATTCCCGGCGACCAGGCGGATATCGGACTGATTGATGATTTCGTCGTTTCGACTGATAACGGCAACCTGGAAACGGTCTGGGCAATATATTACGAAGGCGTATCCAGGGCCAACAAGTTGCTTGATCAAATCGACGGGATTGACATGGACACGGAGCGCAGGAGCCAGATAAAGGGCGAAGCAAAGTTCCTGAGGGCCTATTTTTATTATTGGCTGACCAATATTTTTGGAGATATTCCGGTCCATACAACGACTCCCACACCGGAAGAGATGCAAAAAGCTGCCACTCCTGTAAGCGAGGTTTATACGGATGTGATACAGGCCGACCTGATGGATGCTGCCACATTATTGCCTGCCGAGCAAACGAACCTGAACATTGGCCGGGCAACCGAAGGAGCGGCCTGGGCATTTTTATCAAAGTCTTACCTCTTTCAGAAAAAATGGGCTGAGGCTGAAGCAGCGGCGGAGGAGGTTATCACCTCGGGCTTATATGACCTTGAGAATTTATACCGTAATAATTTTGAAGCGGCCACAAAAGATAATATTGAGACCGTTTTTGCTGTTCAGCATCTGTCAGGCCAGGCTCCGTGGCTTGGAAACCGGCTGAATCAATGGTTTGCACCCAGGGCGGAAAATGGCTATGGGTTCAATGTTCCGACCCAGAGTTTCGTGGATGAGTTTGAGCAGACTGCTGACAGCGTTTATGACCCCAGGCTTGATTATACTGTTGGCAGGGAGGGACATATCTGGTTTGACTCGGTGATGTTCGACCCGGAATGGTCGCCTACCGGTTATATGCAAAAGAAATACCTGCAGCCTCTGAGTGAAGTCCCAAAGGAGCTGAAAGCTGACGGAGAACTGAATTATATATTTATCCGGTATGCTGAAGTGCTATTGATCATGGCAGAAGCCCTGAATGAACAGGGAAGATCACCGGAAGCAAAAACATTTTTGAATTTAGTGCGCACAAGAGCAAGAAATTCTTACCTTTACGACGAAAATTTGCCGGGATATGGTACTATTCCGGATGGATTGTTGCCGGATGTGACCAGTGGCGGGCAATCCGAGGTACGGAACGCCATCAGGCACGAAAGAAGAGTGGAACTGGGATTTGAATTTCACAGGTATTTTGATATCATCCGCTATGGTCCGGATTATGCATATAATGCTTTTCAGGACAAAGAAAATTTTAATTATGAAGAATATAAGCATTTCCCGATCCCTCAAAGTGAACTGGATACGAATCATGAATTATAACCACAATCAAAAAATGTGGATTTCTAATATAAATTATATCTAATTAATGTTTAATCAAAACAGAAAACAATGAAAACAACAAAATCAAGAATGCTTTTGTGGGCACTCATCATCCCACTTATGGCAGGCCTCGTATTTTCAGGCTGTAAAAAAGACGAAGATGAATGTGAAACAGTTGATTACACCGCGATTGACGCAAAGATCCAGATAGCACAGGACTTGCATGACAATGCTGTCGAAGGTACAGAGATCGGCCAGTATGAAGCTGGTTCCAAAGCTGTTTTACAGACTGCCATTGACCTGGCTCAACAAGTCCGCGGTACAGATTGTGTAACCCAGGCGGCACTGAACAATGCTGCCACCGCTCTGGACGCGGCAATGGTGGTTTTTGAAACCAAAATGGTCACAGATGTTTCACCTGCGAATCTTGTTGCACATTGGCTGTTCAACGGGGATGCTGCAGATGTCACCGGAAATGGAAACAATGGTACGCCCACGGCTGGCCATGAAGATTTTGGAGGTGGACCTGCTCCGCAACCGGCTGCCGACCGTTTTGGAAATGCCGATTATTGCTATCATTTTGACCTGGGATGTAACGTTGAAGTGCCTTATTCAACCGCCCTGAATCCTCAGGAGATCACGATCAGCCTGTGGATTAAAATGGAAGAACAAGCTAATAACGATTACATTATCTCAATGAACCGCTGGAATGGATATAAACTCAATCTTCAGACTTCGGATTTTTTATTCTTTACAGTTAAAGCAATATAT
>DAOWEV010000173.1 GCA_030638325.1 Bacteroidales bacterium | reverse complement strand
GATATCTTCTTGTCGTGGATCAGGATATACGGTGTTTCATATACCGTTTCCATTTTTTCGGTATCAGTCACAAAATAAGGAGAGATATATCCCCTGTCGAACTGCATACCTTCCACCACTTCAACATATGTCTCGATGCCCTTTGCTTCTTCGATGGTAATTACGCCTTCTTTCTTCACCTTACCCATGGCCTCTGCGATCAGCTTCCCAATGGCTATTTCATTGTTGGCTGAAACTGCTGCCACTTGTTCTATCTTTTCAGAGCTATCTCCAATATGCCTGGTCTGTGCTTTCAGTGATTTGATAGTTCCGGCAACAGCGAGGTCAATACCTCTTTTCAGGTCCATTGGGTTCGCACCTGCAGTGACGTTCTTCAGGCCGGTTGTAAAAATTGATTGTGCCAGTACAGTAGCTGTTGTGGTGCCGTCACCGGCAATATCGTTGGTCCTGGATGCGACTTCTTTAACCATCTGTGCACCCATGTTCTCAACATTATCAGTGAGGTCCACTTCTTTAGCTACTGTTACACCATCCTTGGTAATCATCGGTGCGCCGAATGATTTGTCAATAATGACATTACGCCCCTTTGGGCCCAGGGTTACTTTTACTGCATTAGACAGCTCATCAACACCTTTCTTCAGTCTGTCTCTTGCTGTCAGATCAAAAATGATATCTTTTGCCATTTTTATAAAATTTAGTTATAATTATTAATTCTCTGTTTATACTATTGCAACGATGTCGGATTCACGCATGATAAGATAATCGGCTTCTTCCATAGTGATCTCTGTACCGGCATACTTGCCGTAAAGGACATCATCACCGACTTTAACTGTCAACGGCTCGTCTTTTTTTCCAGGTCCTACGGCAACTACTTTTCCCCTCTGGGGTTTTTCCTTAGCCGTATCGGGAATGATGATACCGCCCGCTGTTTTTTCTTCTGGAGCAGCAGGTTCTATGATAACCCTGTCTGCCAATGGTTTAATTTTTATATCTCCCATCTCTGAGGTTTTTTATGTTTAACAATAATTTTTAATTGTGAATCATTTATCTGCCCATAGTCATATATTATGCCAAAGCGATAAATAAAAGAAAATGTCAGAATGGTATGACATTCTGACATCTTATTCTGAGCCTGTTTAATTCACAAATTGATCTGTTGCGAAGGCAAAATCGACGCGAACCGATCGAAGGAAGCTCATATATACCTTAAAAAGTAAAAATCCACCCTCTAAGAAGGTGGCTTTGAATTACACCCATTGGGCAGGGGGAAATGGAAGGGTGGAAAAATGGAAGATTGGAAGAAAAACATATTAACAAGCCTGCAATATTCCATTATTCCAACATTCCTGTGGATTTCCAAGTCAAATTAAATAGTTTCCAATTCTCTTTCCCTGTTAGTTATCTTGTGGAGGCGGGACAAGATCTGTAGGGATGGGTTGTGCATTTTCAATCTTTTCTCTCAACTCCGTATCAATGCTTATGTCCGAAGCTATCCCTTTTGGGATTACCAAGGTAGAGATCAATGTCAGCGCAACCAGTGCAATAGCGAGAGACCATGTGGTTTTTTCAAGAAAGTCGGCAGTTTTCCTGACGCCCATAAATTGATTCGAGCCTGCGAAATTTGATGCAAGCCCCCCTCCTTTAGAATTCTGAACAAGGACTACCAAAACCAGCAATGTAGAAACTATCAGTATCAACACCATGATAAAAACAAAACCACCCATAATACTTTATTTTTTTATTTATTTCTTTAGTTTTTCAATTCGGGCTGCAAATTTACTACTTTTTTCCGGAAATTTCAAGCTTAGTTGCTTATAAATTTTTATGGCTTTAGGGATATTGCCTTGGGAGACATATATCTCAGCCAGTGTTTCACTTATAATATCACCATCATCCACGATGCTTCGTCTGGAAGATTCGACCGGGTCAAAGAACGCTGCAACAGGTCTCTCAGATGCAGATTCCCGGATAAATTCATCCAGTAAACCATCCATTGGTAAGGGTTTTCGTGTATCATGTTCATGATCCGGATGCTCTCCGGGCTGATATTCAAACCTAACGGAAAGATCGCGTTTCTTATTGATCAATTCTCTGAGATTTGATCTTTTTGTTTCGATCTCCTCCATATTAGTTCTGATCTTCTCTTCAAGTTCCGAAAGCATCTGTTTTATTTCTTCCCTTTGTTCAACTGAAGATTCCTTTTCCCGTTGTTTCCCGGAAGGTTTTGCCGTGTCCTTATCCAAGTCCGGAAAAGATGTATCCATTAGCCGTATCCAATCCTTTAACCTCGACCTGTCAGAGACACAGGCAGCAGTAAGCTTCAATTGACGATCATAATCAATATGCTTTTCCAGGTATAAATTAAGCAGGAAAAGGATTCTGGCAGTCTGAAAATACGGATAGTCCTGAACTATTAACTGCAACTTATCCAGGCTGTCAGTATTCAGCTTTTCGGGAGAATGAACAAAATCTATAAACTGCTTCCGGTTCATCAATTAACTTTTTTTTGTAATTGTTCAGAGTTCACCGTTCAGGGTTACCTTTCTTTCGTTGACTTTGTTCATAGCCTTAGACCTTTCGAGGTAATTCCCTGGCCAACTGCCATGCTTCAATATCTTCAAATCGTTCTATTCTCATGTCTTCTCTATTCAAAGCTCACGAATCAACTGTTCAAATTTCTAAACCCCGAACTTATGAACCTCTGAACCTGTGAACGGTTACCTTTTTTCTTACCAGTTTACCACAGCCTTGTTGAATATATCATCAACAAGTTGTGCATTTATTATGGGAATAAGAATAAGCTTGGCCTGGGAGATATCCTGATCACTTGGGTAATCTTCAAAACGGCTGAACGTTTGTTCATAGTTCTTTGTCTCATCAATGGTGTTGGTATATCGAATAAAAACACTGATGGTAAGACGATTTAATGCTGCTGTCTCATTTCCAAGAATGGCAACAGGTTTAACATCGTATTTCCGGATCTCTCCTTCAATCTGAAGATCCCCCATTTTATTCACCAGAGCCAGGTTGGTCTGGGAAATAAACCTGTCACGAAGTTCATCTGTCAAAGTCGGGCTCAGGGTAGGTTCAATAATATCTGCTATATTCCGAAAGTATGTTATTGATACGGTTTTGGCTTCGGGAGGAATGGATGCGCCTGTAAACGAATATACTTTGCATCCCGCCAGAAAAATCAGCAGTGAAAAATAGACGTATATTTTCAGGTCAGGCTTCAAGATAGTATCATTCGGTAAAGTCCTTCACTTGTGGGCTTTATTTATATTATATTCTTTTATCTTCCTGTATAATGTTCTTTCAGAGATCCCCAATTCCCGGGCAGCGTTTTTACGCTTGCCATTGTGTTTTTCCAGGGCTTTTTTTATAAGATCAATCTCTTTCTTCTGTAACGATAGTGACTCTTCAATTATTTCAGATTCCTGGATGGGTTCGTCAAAAGTTACCGGATAGTCATGCTGAATTTGAAGATCATGTTTTACATCAGCTATCTGGCGGATATCCTGGTTTAGCTCACCCGTAATTTCAGAGTCTTCATCCATTTGTTTGGGAGAAATCCGGCCCTGCATGATCTCACCAACGATTTTTCTCAACTCCGTGATATCTTTTTTCATATCAAAAAGTACTTTATAAAGGAGGTCTCTTTCGGATAAGGCCTGTGTCTGTGTCTCTTTTTTATAAAGAACCGGCAGGTCTGATCCGAAATTTTCGGGCAGGTATTTCATCAGGATATCGGCTGTTATAGTCCTTTTTTCTTCAATGATGGATATCTGCTCGGTAACATTCTTCAATTGCCTGATATTTCCGGGCCATCTATAGTTATCGAGCAATTTTCTTGCCTGTTCATCCAACTGTATGACAGGCATCCGGTATTTTTCTGCGAAGTCGGCAGCAAATTTCCTGAAAAGCAGATAAATATCATCCTTTCTATCCTTCAGCGAGGGGACATCGATGGGAATGCTGTTCAATCTGTAAAACAGATCTTCCCGGAATTTCCCATCACTAATAGCAATCTGGACATCCATATTGGTGGCTGCAACCACCCTCACATCTGCTTTAATGACCTTTGAAGATCCGACTTTCATGAATTCTCCCGATTCCAGGACACGTAAAAGTCTAACCTGGGTAGAAATGGGAAGTTCAGCTACTTCATCCAGGAAGATCGTTCCATTATTGACTACTTCAAAGTATCCTTTACGAGCTTCATGGGCACCTGTAAATGACCCTTTTTCATGTCCAAACAATTCAGAATCAATAGTCCCTTCCGGTATGGCGCCACAGTTCACAGCAATATATGGACCATGCTTCCGGGCACTTAACTGGTGAATTATTTTCGGAAATACTTCCTTGCCTGAACCACTTTCCCCTGTTATCAATACGGTCAGGTCGGTGGGAGCCACCTGTACAGCAATATCAAGCGCCCTGTTCAGCAACGGGGAGTTCCCGATGATACCAAATCTTTGTTTAACCGACCGGACATCCATTGTTTAATAATGAGTTTTAAGTTACGAATTATTTACCTACTATCTTTTTACCTTTTCCCTTGCTCCCTGCTCACTTCTTTCTTAATTCGCTGGATATGGCCTCTTCCAAGGGCTTTCACTTCGCAGCCAAGTTCAAAGTATCTTCTGATCTTATCATCCGGCAACATACCGAAGCAGTCAATCACTGCAACAGGGTTTCCGACCCACCTTACAATATCATCTGGCTGAAGGTCCATATAATGTTCATGAGGCACTGCAAAGATAACAGCTTCGACACCTTTAAGCGCTTTTTCCAGGTCTTTTTCCACCCTGCTATCTTCAAGCTGCTCCTGATTTCTGAAGAACCTCTTCCACGACATGCCAGGCGCCGGATATACCTCCTGGTTTTCCAGTTCGTACCAATGATCGACATAAGGATCATGGATACGCATCTCCGCCCCCATCTCGGTCAGCTTTCTGACAATGATCTCACTGCCGCTGTAGCGGGTATCTCCAACATCCTGCCGGTAACTTGCACCACATATCAGCACCTCCGAGCCTGCAATGTACCTCGACATGTTCCTGAGGGCATCCCTCGTCAGTTCCGCCACATGCAACGATCTTGTGTCATTGATATCTATGGCCGTGGGGGTGATCCTGAATATATTGTCTCCATCTTCAAAACCCAGAATATGATGATACGCCCAATACCCGAGTCCGCCGTCCTTAGGCAGGCAATAACCACCGATCCCCGGGCCTGGAAATATCATGTTGCTATGAGTGGGTCTCATCTTGATAGCATTGATCACTTTGATCAAGTCAACGCCGTTGCGTTCTGCAAACAGGCTCCATTCATTAAGATATGCAAGAATGGTTGCACGGTAAGAGTTTTCAACGATCTTGGTAGTTTCTGATTCAATCGGGCGGTCCATCACCGTTAGAGGGAAGTCTTTTGTATTCAATACTTCATGAAGGAATTTCTCTACCCTGTCACGGGCCTCATCATTACATCCTGAGCAGACACGCCAAAAGTCACGGATGCTGGAAACATATTCTCTCCCGGGCATTACCCTTTCAAAGCTATGTGCAAGCAGTGGGGTGCCTTTCAACCCTCTTTTTACAAACGCTTTCCTGAGGATCGGCCAGGCAACGAATTCAGTAGTACCCGGCGCAACAGTCGTTTCTATCAAGACCAAACAATCTTCCCGGATCTTTTCACCAATGGTTTTCATAGTAGCCTCAAGGGCCGCCATATCTGCCTCGCCTTCACGCATATCACCTAATACATGTTTGATATAATCACATTGTACATCCACGATAACATTATCTGCCAGGCTCAGGCAGTCATTGTTATAAGTAGCCACCAGGGTTTCCTTCTGTAAAACGCAACGATCTATCAGTATGTCGACTTCCGGGTCTTCAGCTTTGACAGGTGATTCTCCCCTGTTTAACAAGGGTATCTTCCAATAGCTTCTTTCACTGGGGCGTTGGCAGCCAATCACGAATTTGCTGTTCTGTCCTCGCTCATCTACCGTATCAGCAACTATTGCTGCCATCACAGCGCCTACAAATCCAACCCCCATGACCACCACGATCTCTTTGCCTTCAGACCGGGCTTTGTCAACTAATGATTCAACTCTGTTAAACTCTTCCTGGTATTCTTCCTTTCCTGGAAGCGGAAATTTCTCACCCGCGGGGCTCACTGAATATTTTTGTTCATTGACTTCAGGCATAATTTATGTTTTATTGTAACTATTTAGATGTTGCATATCATACAAATGTTTTTCCTTATATTAAATTCTAAGCACTAATTTCTAAATCCTAAACAATTTCAAAATTCAAATTTTTCAATGCTTAAAACTATAAGATCATACTGTTTTGAATTTTGTACTTCTGTCATTTATATTTGTTTAGAATTTAGATATTCGAATTTAGTATTTTGATTAACACTGATGAAATATACTCTACAACTAAATAATTACGTTTCATTATATATTGGTTTAAAAATCACCGGATGATGGCCTGAAAGGTTTCCTCAAATGCTTTGATAAGACGGTTCATGGCTTTATCGATGATCTTATCGGTCAATGTTTTATGTTCATCCTGCAAAATAAAGCTGAGGGCATAGGATTTCTTTCCGGGCCCGATCTTGTCTCCCTCGTAAATATCGAATAAGTTGACCGCTTTCAACAGTTTTCGCTCTGTTTGAAATGCCAGTTTCCGCAACTGCTCAAAAGTAATTTTGTTATCAATCAGTAATGCAAGGTCTCTTCTGACTTCAGGGTATTTCAGGATCTCCTGATAGGTGATCTGTTGATCCTTTACAAGAGCCATTGCAAACTCCCAATTTAACCCGGCATAAAACACCTCCTGTTTTAAACTGAAGTCCTTTATCCATTTACTGGAGACCTTACCCCCGTGAACCAATATCCGGTCTTTAATATTTACCGAAAATCCTTCTGATACCTGGTCAGAGCTGTAGTTAGTAAAAGACAATGAATCATTATAAATCCCAAGCCTGATCAGGATATTCCGGACATAAGCCTTGAGGTCAAATAAATCCATCTTCCGATCCTGGTTTCGCCAGTCTTCGGGATACATATTCCCCGAGATAAAAACAGTAAGGTATTCAGATTCAAAATATTTTTTCAGAGGCAGCCGGGCATCTGATTTTTCAGGTAAAAGCTGGTAAATCCTTCCGAATTCATATATTTTAAGGTCGCTTATCTTTCTATTCTGGTTGAATGCAATAGTTTCAAGGCCTCCGAACAACATTGATTGTCTCAAAACATTCAGATCACTGCTCAAAGGGTTCAGTATATTCACATTGTTTTCTTCGGCATAATCATTGCTTTTGTCAACATATGCAGAGCGTGTGAGGGAGTTGTTCATGATCTCTGAAAAGCCACTGACGGACAATAAGTCAGCTATAATATTCCGGAGCTTCTCGGGGTCGGGTTTCACCACAAAAGAAAGTGATGACCGCACCACATCAGGGATCTCAACATTGTTATACCCATAGATACGGAGGATTTCCTCGATCACATCAGCCTCCCTAATAACATCAACCTTATAAGTCGGAATGGATAACTTCAGCCCGTTTTGATGTTCCTCAAGCACCTGGATTCCCAGATCTTCCAGAATAGATCTTATCAAGGGCCTTTCAATGGTTTTACCGACAAGCCTGTCGACATTTTGAAATTTAATTTCAATGCGCTTATTCTCAATAAATACCGGATAGGCATCTTTGATTTCCGAGGCTATTCTTCCACCTGCCAGTTCCCTGATAAGGCAGGCAGCCCGTTTTAGGGCGTACACCGTAATGTTGGGATCTGCTCCGCGTTCAAAGCGGAAGGAAGCATCGGTTTGCAAACCATGAAGCCTTGATGTTTTCCTGATAGATACCGGGTTGAAGTTAGCGCTTTCCAGAAAGATATCTTTGGTATGTTCAGTAACCCCTGATTTTGCACCCCCGAAGACCCCGGCTATGCACAATCCTGACTTCACATCGCAGATCATCAGGTCATCTTCCGACAATTCTCTTTGAATTTCATCGAGTGTTACAAATTTCTCACCTTTCCGGGCTTTTCTGATAACCACCTTTCCACCTTTGATCTCGTTAATATCATAAGCATGAAGCGGCTGACCGGTTTCCATCAATACAAAGTTGGTAATGTCCACAATATTATTGATGGGCCTGATACCAATGGCATTTAATGAATTCTTCAGCCACATCGGTGATTCTGCCACCCGTACCCCGGTAATGCTAATGCCCGAAAACCTCGGGCAATCGTGAGGGTTCTCTATCTCAACCTCAATATTTTGGCTGGTATCATCAATTATAAATTCATCAACAGAGGGGTTGTGCAGCTTCCTTTTCTGATTGCCTGAGGCATTCAGCACAGCAACAACATCACGGGCAACGCCAATGTGAGAGGTGGCATCCGTCCTGTTGGGAGTAAGTCCTATCTCAAATACATAATCTTCTTCAACATCAAAATATTCACACGCCTGCATGCCCACCGTGGCATCCTGATCGAGCACCATGATACCTTCGTGTGAAGAGCCAAGTCCAAGTTCATCCTCAGCACAGATCATCCCTTCTGATTTCTCGCCACGGATTATTGTTTTTTTTACTTCGAAATGGTCATCGCCATCGTAAAGAGTTGTTCCAACAGTAGCCACCAGCACTTTTTGCCCGGCCTCAACATTCGGGGCGCCACAAACAACAGATAGCAACCTGTCACCTCCCACATCTACAGTGGTGAGGCTTAGTTTATCCGCGTTCGGGTGCTTTTCACAGCTCATTACCTCACCTATGACAACACCTTTAAGGCCTCCCTTAACAGACTGGAATCGCTCCAGGCCTTCTACTTCAAGGCCACAATCAGTTAACAATTCCGACAATTCTTCCGGGCTCCGGCCAATATCTGTATACCGTTTTAACCAGTTATAAGATATCTTCATTTATGCTGATTTTGTAATGAAACACAAAAGTAACTATTTTGTGTTTTCATTCAGTATTAGCATCTATGTTATTTCAAAACAAGTATCGAATTAAAACCACCTTTAGCGGGAATTAATTGACGGTTACAAGTTACAGGTTACAGGTTGCAAGTTGGGAACCTGCAACATGTAACTTGCAACCTGCAACAAAAAACAAACATCATGTTGGTTAGTTTTGCGAATTAAGTGCCTATTTAGCAATCACATGAAAAAGTTAATCAGAACGATGATGGCCTATCAGATTTAAGTACAATTATTCAACCGACCGAGCTCAAATCTTCCTGTTTCTCATTCAGAGAAGCCAAATGAAATGACAGGGGCCGGTTTTTTGGCATGTTCAGATCCGGATCTTCATCCAGGATTTCGGTAGCGAGATCCCTGGCATATTTGATGATCTTTTCATCTTTCACCAGGTTGGCGATCTTAAGTTCTAAAATTCCACTTTGTTGTGTTCCCTGCAAATCTCCCGGGCCCCTGAGTCTCAGGTCCGTCTCGGCGATCTCAAAGCCATCGTTTGTACGAACCATTATTTCCAGACGGCTCCTTGCTTCATTGGTCTGCTTGTTACCCGACATGAGAATACAATACGACTGGTCGGCGCCACGCCCTACCCTGCCCCTGAGCTGGTGCAATTGAGAAAGGCCAAAGCGTTCCGCACTTTCAATAACCATAACGGAGGCATTTGGGATATCGACCCCAACTTCAATAACGGTTGTGGCAACCATGATCTGTGTTTCCCCCCGGATAAACCGTTGCATCTCAAATTCCTTGTCGACCGGCTTTAATTTTCCATGCACAATGCTCACTGCATAATCCGGTAGCGGAAATTCCCTGACAATGCTTTCATAACCATCCATAAGGTCTTTCAAGTCCAGTTTCTCAGATTCCTTGATGAGTGGATAAACAATATAAACCTGTCGCCCTTGGCTGATCTGTCTCCGCAGGAACCCATATAATTTCAACCGTGCCGAGTCATTGTAATGATAGGTCATGACCGGCTTTCTGCCGGGTGGCATTTCATCGATGACAGATATGTCCAGGTCACCATAGAAAGTCATCGCCAGGGTTCTTGGAATCGGGGTGGCGGTCATTACCAGTACATGTGGTGGGATAGCATCTTTTTTCCAGAGTTTTGCTCTTTGGGCCACCCCAAAACGGTGTTGTTCATCAATGACCACCAGACCCAGTTCCCGGAACCTGACCGATTCTTCTATCAAAGCATGGGTACCTATCAGGATTTGCAATTCTCCCGAGAGCAGTTGTTCAAGAATACGCTTTCTGGAAGATGCCCGCGTAGATCCGGTAAGCAGCTCCAGTTCAATATCCAGGCCTTCAATCAGTGTGGAGATGGAATTATAGTGTTGCATGGCCAGTATTTCGGTAGGTGCCATTATACAAGCCTGGTATCCGTTGTCGAGGGCAATCAGCATCCTCATGAGAGCTACCAGGGTCT
>DAOWEV010000196.1 GCA_030638325.1 Bacteroidales bacterium | reverse complement strand
TTGAACTCATACTCCAGGGTTAATTGTTCCTGCTGTAGTTTGCTTTCAATAGCCTTCTTGATCGTAGGCGGTAAGGTGATGGACCTGATGAGTACTCGGTTCAGTTGCACAAACCTTGTATCCAGGATAATTTTAGTCTCTTCAAATATCTCATCCTGGATAGCATCCCTCTTGGTTGAGTATATCTGTTCCGGTGTATAACGGCCGATAACACTCCTCGCTGCAGAGCGCATGGAAGGAATGACAACCCGGTACAGATACTCTGTGCCAATTTCCTGGTGCAGGTATCCGAGGTCAACATATTTCGGTTGGTACCAGGCTGAGACATCAACTTTTATCTCCAGACCATTCGAGGATAAAACATTCATATCTTCAGCAATCTCCTTTTGCCGGACTTCATATACGATCATTTTATTCCAGGGAGCCAGAAAATGGAAGCCCTCACTATATACTTGTTCCACATCTATTCCTCCCCCGAAAGTTTTAAACATAATACCGGCTTTACCGGCTTCGATAGTGATGGTCATTCTAGACCAGAATACAATGACCAGGATGACGGCCAGTACGATCAATCCGATTGGAAGGACCTTTTTAAAATTAAATTCTTCTTGTGCCATTTTTTTTAAATTTATGATTTATGATTGCCATTTGGCGTTTTCAGACTGCAAAGGTAGTTATTTGAGTTGAGATTTGAATGATGGGAGGTGAATAAATTAGAGTTGAGAGTTGAGATTTGAGAGTTGAGAGGGGGCGAGGGGGCGAAGGGGCGAGGGAGAGACTTAGGGATTGAGGGACGGAGAGAGGTATGAGAGTTGAGAGTTGAGATTTGAGAGTTGAGATATAAGAGGGTTGAGATGATAGTTATAAACTGTCTTTTATCAACCGCCTACCGTCAACCGCCAACTGTCAACCGTCAACCGTCAACCGTCAACTGTACTTGCTGGAAATAATAGTAGTTTTGTGAAAATTATTATTCTGTTCTCATGGCAAAAAAGAGAAAAAAAGCGGGTAAGGTGGTGCAAATGCATCAATCACCTGAAAACTACATTCGTACCCGCGCCAGGAACTTACCTCTTCATGAATGTTTGATAACGGAGAAGTGGGAGGAGGCAGGGATGGCCAGCGTTTTGATTGCAAGGAAACATTCGAATGGAAATATCACCCTTGGTTTTTATCTGGTTGATACATATTGTCTCGGCGTGAAAGATACTTTTTATCAATTCAATATTCCTGAAATGGAATATGAACAACTTAAAGAAAAATTCCTCGGCAATGAGAATTTCGAAGCTTGTGAATATGTCCTGGCGCATAATGTTGTATACGGTGCTTATGAATATGCTGAAGATTATGGTTTTTCACCTCATAAAGACTTCACAAAAGTCACACAATATATGCTGGAAGCCGATGATGAAAAGACAGACCTTATAGATATTGAATTCGGAAGAGACGGAAACCCCTGTCTTTTTGCAGAAATAGGTAAAGAACCTGTGAATGCGGTCAAAATACTGGAAAGGACTGCCGGCCCTGGAAATTATACGATTATATACGTGGATGAAGAGGGCTATGGATTTGAGGAAACTGACGAATTTGAAGATAAAGATCCATTATCCCGGAATGCCGGTGAGCAATTGGAGTTATTCGGTGATGAATTTCCCCGAAAAAAAACCATAGATGCAAACAATCTGATTAGAGAAACTAAAGATATACAAAATACAAAGGGCAATACATCTTCCCTGAAAAAAGAGAAAACCATTCTGGAAGACAAAAAAGAAACCGGTGAATGGCGAAAGCTGTTTGAGTTGATGATTGAGATAAAAGAATTGCAGCCATGGACCTGGATGTATGAAGATGAAATTTTTGCCATTCGGGATCCTGACACTAATAAAACAGTGTTTGTAAGTGTTATGGGTGAACTTGGTGAGCACATTTCTATTGCAGCCTATATGGGAGATGAGGGGATTTATGGATTCTGGTCACTTCAGGAGGCTGCGCCAAACATAACGGAGGAAATGTTTATGGAAATCCCTCAGTTACAAGCCTCCTTTGAAAACCGGTCTATGCTTCATCCTAGGGATCTGGCCAGGATCAAAAAACTGGGTTTGAAATTCCGCGGGAAAAGCTCCTGGCCTATGATCCGAAGTTTCCGGCCTGGATATTTCCCATGGTTCCCTGAGTCGTGGGAAAGAAAATTCATGATCCATGTCCTGGAGCAGACGATCATCATGGCAAAACGGTTAAAAGAAGATCCGGATCTGTTTGAAAAGTATAATGACGGTGAATTCCTGATCCGTATCCCTGACACCGGAACTGAAGTAATAAACTGGCAGGATTCTGTTATTCAGGTGCCTCCTCCATCGCCCAGGGCTATCCATTACGGGATAAACATTGAGGATATGGAAGAATTGAAGAGCCTGCCTTTAACTGATATTACTTTTGAAACAGACCTTGTATTTTTACCATCGGTTGTTGAAGAAAAGGGGATCAATCCATATTATAGTTATTTATTAATGATCATTGATCCTGAAAGTGGAATGATAATCGGCAATGAGATATTGATACCAGTGCCATCTTTAGAAGAAATGTGGAAAACCGTACCGCAGCATTTAGTAAACACTTTGATCAGAACTGGCAATCGTCCAAAGGAATTGCATGTTCAAAGTGAGTTGATAGCCGGTCTTATCGAGCAACTTGCAGGTGATCTGGGAATTGATTTACAATTGAAAGACCGGTTGAAAGCGCTGGAATCTGCGAAAAAGGAGTTTTTGAAATTCATGGGCCAAGTTTGAGAGTTGAGAGTTGAGAGATGAGAGAGCGAGGTGAAGAGGCGAAGGGGTGAGGGAGAGCCTTAGGGGGTGCCGGCAGATTGCTTCGCTGCGCTCGCAATACCCTGTCTTCGTTGGAAGCATCATTACGAAAGTAAGCTATGAAAAAGGACTTTGCGAGGAGCTAAGCGACGAAGCAATCTGTCGACACCATCCCGCCAACCGTCAACCGTCAACCGTCAACCGTCAACTGATAAAGCAAAAACGCAAGCTCATCCAACAGCTGATCAACATTTTCTGTTGTAAAACAAAGAGGGGGCTTGATTTTCAAGACATTATCATAAGGGCCGTCAGTGCCTGCAAGTATTTTTTTCAATTTTAACCCCTTTACAAGCATACCGGCAATCTCAGTTGCAGGTTCCTTCGTTGAAGGATCCTTCACAATATCTACTCCAAGACACAGGCCTGATCCACGAACATCACCTATGTATTTAAACTCTTCGCGCAATTCATTAAATTTTTCAATCATATAGTTGCCGACTTCCAGCGCATTTTGAATCAGATTTTCTTCTTCCAATACTTCCAATACAGCCAGTCCTGTTGCACAGGAAACAGGATTGCCTCCAAAAGAACTGAAAAACTCCATGCCATTGTTGAAAGAGCAGGCAATTTCATCTGTGCAAACAACCGCTGCCATAGGGTGCCCGTTTCCAATAGGTTTTCCAAGTATAACAATATCAGGTACAATATCCGACATTTCATATCCCCAAAAATGTGTCCCTGACCGGCCAAACCCTGTTTGTACTTCATCAGATATACAAACACCTCCTTGTTTTCTTATGAACGGGTAAATCTCCTTCAGGTATCCTTTCGGTAGCGGGACCTGCCCGGCAGCGCTGATTATTGGCTCGGCAATAAATGCTGAAATGGAATGTTGCCGGGATTCAATTGTTTTTAGCAGATCCAGGGCATACATTTTCCCGGCCATACCATCATGATTATTATATGGGCCACGATAAGTATCGGGAACCGGGGCAACCAGGATATTATCTTTTTTACCCTGCCCACCTTTACCTGAGAATTTATAATGGCTAATATCAATTGATAGTTGTGTATTTCCATGATAACCATGCTCCATAATTACAATATCGGGCTTTTTTGTGTGGGTCAGAGCCAGCCTGATCGCTAAATCAGATGCTGCACTCCCTGAGTTCACGAAAAAAACTTTATTCAGGGCTTCCGGAAATTTTGCCAGCAGCTTTTCTGAATATTCAGTCATCTCATCATACAAATACCGGGTATTCGTATTTAACCGTGCAATTTTTCCCTGGGCTGCTGCAACAACTTTCGGATGACAATGCCCGACATGTGGTATATTATTACGGGTGTCTAAGTATGTGTTTCCCAAATGATCGTACATATACTGGAATGCCGCTTTTTCCATTTTTATGGGTGGTGAATATGACACAGAAAGCGCTTTGCTTAAATAGTTCGATCTTTTTTCAATGTCTTGTTGTGTAGTGTCTTGAATAATGCTCTCAAGATCCGCAGCCTTTCTGAATTCATCAGAAGCTTTCACCGGATTAATAGTGATCCATTTTTTTAAGAGTTCCCAGGCCGGCTTTTCACTTATGGTTAAATAATCATCATCAGGATGATCCGTTTTTGATTGTGCGGCTTTGCAAAGAATGGTACAGAGCCGTGCTCCGACAAGATAGTAGAGAAGATCAATTTCCTTTTCTTCCAATGGCAGGATTTTGCAGTATCCTTTAATGATTGGCTTTGCCCACTTTATGGGATCGTCTTTACCAAACATTGCATAGGTAATTGCAATGGCCGGGTCGTTCACCAGTAACGAGTATACCACATCCCCGAAATCAATGATCCCGGATACAGTATTGTCTGTAACAATCACATTCAGGTCATTTGCATCAGCATGTATGATGCTTTTCCGAAGTTCCGGAACAGAAAGACTCACCATTTCATGGTATTGCTGATAAAAATAATCTACAAGTTTACGGTCGGATGGGTTGGGAATATACTCATAGTATTTTTTTGTCAGGTCAATTTGGAGAATATCCCACTCAAACCTGCGTGCTTCTATTGCAACATGCCTGATATTTAATAAGGTTTTATCCATCCGGGCCAGGAGATTCCCAAATGATTCGAAAAGCAGTTCAGTATGCGCTGCATGGGCAAACAGATCCCCCTCGATATAATGAAGCAGCCTGTAGACCAGGTGCCGGGAACCTTCTTCTCTTTTTACGATATAATTTCCTTTAGCTGATCTGACCGGTGCCTGAAAACAATTTGGGATTTCCCGGGAAAGCAGACCTAATATGTCACTCTCTGCCTCAATAAGTTCCATAAGTCCCGTCTCATTCTCATATTCTTTCAAAACATATTTTTCCGGCCCCTTCTTTACGTAATAATTGGTGTTGGCATAACCGTTCAACCTAATTATTTCGGTGGCTGTAATGTTAAATTCACTTTTCAATAATTCCGAAATCGTTTTCATAGTCTTGTTATTGCCTGAGACACAAAATTATGCTTTACCCTTTGATTAATTTTAAATTCTTAATTTTAAATTTTAAATTGATTCACGCTTCACATCTCAACTCTCAACTCTCAAAATCTAAAGGCAATTCCAGCCAGGAAGTTTATGCCTGCCTGTGGGAAGTAGCCGTCCATGTGATGGTAGGCGTTATCATAATAATAACGGTAAATCCAGGCATTTGACTCGTATTGGGTGTTGAAAATATTATTGATCTTAAGGCTGAAAACCATTTCTTTCATAAATCCCGGATAGATGCTGTAGGACACCAGCAAATCGTTCACAAAATATGGATCCAGCTTTCTTTCGTTGCTCGAAGTGTTGTCAAT
>DAOWEV010000047.1 GCA_030638325.1 Bacteroidales bacterium | reverse complement strand
CCTGTAACCGTTCACAGGTTCATAAGTTCGGGGTTTAGAAATTTGAACAGTTGATTCGTGAGCTTTGAATAGAAAAGACATGAGAATAGAACGATTTGAAGATATTGAAGCATGGCAGTTGGCCAGGGAATTAACTCGAAAGGTCTAAGGCTATGAACAAAGTCAACGAAAGAAAAGTAACCCTGAACGGTGAACTCTGAACCTGTGAACGCTTACGTAAGCCTGAAAAAGATAAACAAATAGAATAGAGGTAATATTATGTATTATTACATTAAAGGGAAACTGGCTGAGAAAAATCCAGCATTTTGTGTGGTCGAAACCAATGGGATAGGCTATTTATTGTACATATCCCTGAACACATATTCCAGCCTGGAAGACAAAGAATTATGTAAGCTTTTCACACATCTCGTTGTGAGGGATGATGCCAGGCTGTTGTTTGGTTTTCATGATGAAGAGGAGAGGCGGTTATTCAGGATGCTTCTAACTGTTTCAGGTGTTGGTGCAACTACGGCTATTTTGCTGCTATCGTCTCTGACACCTTTGGAGCTGACAAATGTAATTGTCAGTAGTGATGTTGCAGTGTTGAAGTCAATCAAAGGTATTGGGGCCAAAACGGCCCAGCGCATAATTGTTGACCTGAAGGATAAACTGGACAAAGGTGAAATTTCCTTTGAAAAATTAAATTCTTCACACAATACTAAGAAAGAAGAGGCGTTATCAGGATTGGTAGTATTGGGCTTTAATAAAAAAGCTGCTGAAAGAGCATTAAATAAGGTATTGAACGATTTTAATGAACAAGGAACTGAAGCTGAAACTATTTCTATTGAACAACTTATTAAAGAAGCGCTGAAAGTTTTATAGTACTGTTTATTATCAGCTTTTGCCGGCTTTACTGGATTTAAAGCCTCATGGAGGCTTTATTTTTATCATGAGACAAATTTTTTATGAGCCGGCGGCGACTTGAAGAATTAATCCGGAAGTCATGAAACCCTTAGTCGTTTCAGGATAGTTGGTTGAATATCTTATTATTATATAAGAACCAAAAAATCAAAAAACTGTTTGAAGCGTATTATAGGGCAAATATCAACTTTTGTACTGTTTTCCGTATTCTTCATAATTGCCTGGAATATGCCTGCAGGGACAGGCTATTACAACGGGCCTTATGATGTCTGTATAATGCCTCCCGATTCAACAGAAGATACTGTTGAAGTGGTGCTCCCTTTCCCTTTTGATGATAATGATGACCGGTTGTATTATCAACCGGAAGACCCCAATGCTCTTTATTTAAACAACCCCAGTAACCTCAATTCCAGTCTTGAATATGACCCGGAAACAAACCAGTATTTTTTTACCAATAAGATGGGGGATCTCAACTACCGGAACCCAACTTCAATGAGTTTTGATGAATACCAGCAATACGAGCTGGATAACATGATAAAACAATACTGGCGTGAAAGGTCTGGAACGGCCAGCAGCCTGGAGCGGGATGGGATCATCCCGAGCATTTATATTGGCGGTGAATTATTTGACCGGATCTTTGGCAGCAATACTATTGATATCCGGCCAAACGGCTCAGCAGAACTTACCTTTGGTATTTTGGCCAATACAAGGGATGACCCTACTCTTGATGTGAGACAGCGCAAGACTGTCAACTTTGATTTTCAGGAAAACATTCAGATGAATGTTTCTGCTAAAATTGGAGATAAGATCGGCTTCAATTTCAATTTTAATACAGAAGCCGTCTTTGATTTTGAGAATAAGCTAAAGCTGGCTTATGAAGGCGAAGAAGATGAGATCATCAAGCTGATTGAAGCCGGGAACGTCTCCATGCCATTGAATACTACCCTGATCACAGGCACCCAGAGTCTTTTCGGTATCAAGACGAAGTTGCAATTTGGAAAAACCACAGTTACCGGCCTGTTTTCACAACAGGAGAGCCAGACTTCAACAGTTACTGTGGAAGGCGGGGCGCAATTGAATGATTTTTATTTAAAAACTACCGATTACGAAGAGAATAAGCATTTCTTTCTTACCCAGCTCTTTCGTGATAATTACGACCAGGCCTTGTCGCAGCTCCCCATCATCTCATCAGATGTAAATATTACGAGGATAGAAGTCTGGGTTACCAATATCGGGCCTGCGGTGGAAGAGAACAGGAACCTGGTGGCGTTTCAGGACCTGGCTGAACCTGTCACCATATCTAACCCCCTCATTCACCCGACCCCGGGTGTGTTTTATCCGGCCAATAATTCGAATGATTTATTGTCGCAAATGAACCTCAGTCAGATCACCAATATTAACAACGTGACCTCCTATATGCAGGGAGACCCCTTTGGGATCGGAATGACCGGGTACATGGTTGCCGGAACCGACTATGAAAAAATTGAAAGTGCCAGGAAGCTGAAACCAAACGAATTCTCATATAACGGTAAGCTTGGTTTTATATCCCTTTACACCACATTGAACTCCGACCAGTCTCTTGCCGTGGCTTTTCAGTATTCTGTAATTGGTGTTGACACTGTATTCCAGGTTGGGAAATTTTCTGATCAGACAGCCAACACAGCGGAGACCCTTATCGTAAAATTGTTGAAAAGCACAGCCCTCAGTGTCGAAATACCCATGTGGGACCTGATGATGAAGAATGTCTATTCCATCGGCGCTTACCGGGTAGGCAGGGAAAACTTCATATTGAATATTCTTTATTCCGGAAATGAAAACGGTGTGCCTACCGGTTATTTAACACAAGGCCCGCCAAATGTAGAAGGTGTTCCTTTGATCGAGGTGCTCAATCTCGACAACCTCGATAATCGATTGAATCCTCCAGGCGACGGGGTATTTGATTTTCTTGACAATGCCGCTACCCAGGGAGGTACTATCAATTCCTCCAACGGACGCATCTATTTTACCGTGATCGAACCTTTCGGAAGTTACCTGAGAAAACAGTTCGGGCCGGGCTATGAAGAGGAAGCGGAATATTATGCATTCGACACCTTGTACAGAGCTACCAAAACCATTGCAGAACAACAGACAGATAAAAACAAGTACATCCTGGAAGGGTTTTACAGTTCGGAATCCGGCAGTGAGATCGACCTGCATGCATTTAATATACCCAAAGGGTCGGTAAAAGTCACAGCAGGTGGCAGGGTGCTCCAGGAAAATGTGGATTATACAGTTGATTATACACTCGGCAGGGTAAGGATCATCAATGAAGGCGTCCTGAATTCAGGCGTTCCCATACAAATAAGTACCGAAAACCAGGCTTTGTTCAGTGTTCAGAACAAACGCCTGATGGGTGTTAATTTTGATCATCAATTCAACAAAAAATTCCGGTTCGGGGGAACGCTCATGAACCTTACGGAGCGGCCGCTTACCGAGAAAGTTGATTACGGGAGCGATCCGATCTCGAATACCATATGGGGGATGGATTTCAGTTACCAGACTGAATCACAGATGATCACAAATATTGTAGATGCCTTACCGGGCATCGATACAAAAACACCTTCGAAAGTCAATATCGAAGGTGAATTTGCTCAATTTATCCCGGGACATTCGAAAGCCATTAGCAAAACAGGTATTGTTTACATTGATGATTTTGAGGGTTCCCAATCAACGATTGACCTCAGAAATGTGGGGACATGGTTTATGGCAAGTACTCCTCAGGGACAACCTGACCTGTTTCCGGAAGCTCAGACATTTGACAGATCTTATGGTTTCAACAGGGCCAAAATGGCCTGGTATGTCGTTGACCCGCTGTTTTATGATAAAAACAATAACCTCCGCCCAGCCAATATCACCAAAGACGAAATATCGAAGCATACGGTCAGGGAAGTGCTGGAGAATGAAGTTTTCCCGAATAAAGACTATGCCAATGGCATTCCTACCAATATCCCTGTCTTTAATATGGCATTTTATCCCTCCGATGCAGGCCCCTACAATTATGATGTGGACGGATCCACATTTTCCAGAGGCATCGATGAAAACGGTGATCTGATTGATCCTGAAACCCGGTGGGGTGGTATCATGAGAAAAATAGAATCGACGGATTTCGAAGCAACCAATGTTGAATATATCGAATTCTGGATGATGGATCCATTCAATTCAGATGCCATCCAGGACAATCCCGGTAAACTGTATATCAATATTGGGGATGTATCGGAGGATATTTTAAAGGATTCGCGGAAGCTTTTTGAAAATGGCTTGCCAAAGTCTGAAGAAGTGATTGATGTTGATACTACAATTTGGGGAAGGGTTCCGACGCTTCAAAACCTGGTTGAGTCCTTTGCAAATGAAGAAGCATCCCGCCCCTTCCAGGATGTTGGATATGATGGCCTGATGGATGATGATGAACGATCATTTAATAATGACAGTTATCTAAAGGCCATTGAGGCCTTATATGGTACCGGATCCAATGCTTACTTTCAGGCGCTTGATGACCCGTCGTCTGATAATTTCCATTATTTCAGAGGTTCTGATTACGATAACGACCCTGTATATGGCAGCATCCTTGAACGCTATAAACAATATAATGGCCCCGATGGCAATTCCCCAACGGATTTGCAAAACCCTGAAGCATATCCGACTGCAGCTACAACCATTCCGAATGTTGAAGATCTTAACAGGGATAACACCCTGAGTGAAGCTGAGCGCTATTTTCAATATGTTATTGAGCTGGACCCGAATAAGATGATTATTGGAGAAAATTATATTACCGATATTCGTGATGCCGGCGGAGTTCCACTGCCAAATGGAGAGCTTGGCCAGGTTAAATGGTACCAGTTCAAGGTTCCGATAAGACAGCCCAACAGGGTTGTGGGAAGCATCAGCGATTTTAGGTCAATCAGGTTCATCAGGATGTTCCTTACTGAATTTGAAAAACCTGTGGTTTGCCGCTTTGCTACTTTGGAACTGGTGCGTAATGAATGGCGGAGATACACTGCTGACCTGCTGGCCCCGGGAGAGTACATCCCGGATGATATCCAGGCGTTGACTACCTTCGATATCTTTAGTGTGAACATTGAAGAAAATAGCCAGCGTCAGCCTATTCCATACAGAATCCCCCCCGGCGTGGAAAGAGAATCCCAACTGGGTACTAGCACCTTTATCAGACTGAACGAACAATCCATGGTACTGAAAATTGGGCAACTTATGGATGGTGATGCCCGGGCTGCCTATAAAACGGCAAACTTTGATTTCAGGCAGTATAAACGACTCAAGATGTATGCCCATGCTGAAAAATCCAATGAAGAGGACATCCTTAATTACGGGGATCTGACAGTTTTCATTCGTGTTGGTGCAGATTTTACATCCAACTATTATGAATATGAAGTACCGCTCACTTTTACAGAGTGGGGAACCACTGATCCGGAAAAGATCTGGCCGGTTTCCAACGAATTTGACATTGACCTGGAAAGGCTTGTCAGTGCCAAACTCAACAGGGATGTTGCAGCAAGGGATCCTGGTTCCGGGATATCCTATACATTCCCCTATATTGAATATGACGGAAAGAACAAGATCACTATTCTTGGGGTACCTAATATCAGCGATGTGGAGGCGATCATGATTGGTGTCAGAAACCCGAAAATGCAATCCCTTGGAGGTGAAGACGACGGACTCCCCAAAAGTGCAGAGATATGGGTGAATGAATTGAGGCTTACTGACTTTAATGATGCTGCGGGATGGGCGGCCATTGTCAGGGTAAGCTCTGACCTTGGGGACTTTGGCCGGGTTGTGCTCACTGGTATGCACAGTACGCCTAACTTCGGTGCCCTTGAGATGAAGATCAATGAAACACAGAGAGAAACCAATACCCAGTTTGATTTTGCCACCGACCTGAACCTTGGAAAATTCTTCCCTGATCAGGCAGGGGTCAGGATCCCGATGCATTTTGACTATAGCCAGATCAGGGTCACGCCGGAATACGATCCCCTGAATCCCGACATTAAGGTAAAGGATGAACTGGCTACTTATGATGAAAAACCTGATGTTGATTCGGTAAGAAATAAAATTGAGGATTTTACAAAACGCAGCAGTATAAATTTTGTGAATGTGAGAAAAGACAGGGTGGGATCCAAGCGGAAACCGAGGGTCTATGATATTGAGAACTTTAATGCTACCTATGCCTATACGCATTTTTATCACCGTAACATCGATATTGAATACGATGATAAAAAAACCCACAACGCAGGACTTGGTTATAATTTCTCAACATCTCCCAAAAATGTTAAACCTTTCAAGAAAGTTGACTTCCTGACCAAATCTTCAGCCCTGAAACTGATTAGTGACTTTAACTTTTTCTACTTGCCGAAATCTTTCTCTTTCAGAACTGACATGCTCCGGGAGTATGCGGAACGAAAGATGCGCAATAAAAGTATCGGAGATATCAAGATCAAGCCAACCTATGTAAAAAAATGGGACTGGACCCGGAATTATAACCTGAAATTTGACCTTACTACCAGTCTTTCCATTACTTTCCGCGCAAATACCAATGCTTTTGTCAATGAAGCCCCTGGAAGTAATGATCCGGACTCTCCCTGGTACGATCATGATGCTAATGATTCTATTGATATACAACGGGAAGTATTGAGTGGGGGGACAATCCGGAATTACCGGCAGATCTTTGATGTCAACTACAAAATACCTATTGATAAATTGCCAGGTTTCAGTTGGGTGACCGGGCAGTTCTCCTATGGGTCTACATACGATTGGACGGCCTCGCCTTTATCTGTTCAGCAAAGACTTGGGAATGTGATCCAGAACGCTCAGGATATAAAATTGAATGCCAATTTTGATCTGGTAAAGCTCTATAACTATATCCCTTACCTTAAAAAGCTGAATGAGGGCTCTAAACCGGCAGGGCGGAGGCAATCCAGTAGAATACCGCAGCAAGAGGAACCTGAGGAGACAGATTCAACCAAGAGAGTCAATTACTTTAAGATCATCATGGAAGAGACTATTAAGATCCTGATGAGTGCAAAGAGAGCTTCATTTTCCTACACACAGGGCAGGGGAACGGTCCTGCCCGGTTTCATGCCTGAACCCAATTTCCTGGGAGTCTACTGGCCGCAAAAGGCCCCGGGACTTGGCTTTACCTTTGGCAGCCAGGAGGATATAAGGCATAAGGCAGCAGTCAATGACTGGATCACCCAGGACTCGCTGCTGAACCAGGCGTATATTACTAAATTTACATCCAACCTGAATTACAAGGTCTCTATAGAGGTCATTCCGGGCTTGCGGATTGATGTCAATGGTGATCGCGTGTATGCCATGAATCATCAGGAATATTTCAGATACGCGGATTCATTGGGTAATTTCCAGTCATATTCACCGATTGATGCCGGTAGTTTCAGTATTTCTACAATAGCTTGGGGAACAGCCTTCAATCAAGATTATAAAGAGTTACTGTCGCCGGTTTTTGAAAAGATGAAAGACGACCGGCACGAAATAGCCTGGAGACTGGCTGCCGATAACCCCAATTCCGTTGGTACCGTGTATGATTCAATAACCGGGCTGGACTGGCCGGTGGGATATGGACCTACCTCACAGGATGTATTAATACCCTCGTTCTTTGGAGCATACACGAATAAGAGCGCTGCAACAGTGAGTTTGGATTATTTCCCCAGGATCCCGTTGCCTAATTGGCGCATAACCTATGATGGCCTTTCCCGTATCCCTGCCCTCAGAAAAATTTTTCAGTCGATAAATATCTCACATTCCTACAGAGCCATTTATGCCATTGGTAATTATAAGTCGAATTTATATTTCGATGAGTTGGAAACCGGCCACGCCGCAGCCCTTTATAAAGATGTCAATGCCTACTTCCCCCTGTACGATGTGGCAATGGTTACCATTGTAGAGCAATTTTCACCTTTGCTGGGGATAGATGTTACATGGCAAAATAGCCTGCAGACAAGATTTGAATATAAAAAATCCAGGAACTTGACCTTCAGTATGGTCAATAAACAATTAACTGACATTGCAAGCGATGAGTTTGTTTTTGGAGTCGGGTACAGGATCAAAGGTGTTTCGTTTAATGTCAGCTCATTTGGCGGAGGAGGTAAGAAAAACATAAGTAGCGACCTCGATATTAAAGCTGATTTCTCGTTACGTAATAACCGGACTGTTCTGAGAAGGCTGGATATAGATCAGGACCAGGTATCCGCCGGCCAACGGGTGATTTCTATCAATACCCAGATCGATTATATGCTTAGCCGTAGCCTTAGCCTCACACTTTTCTTCGATAAGATCATCAATAATCCCTTTGTCTCAAACCAATACAGGAATTCTACTACCAAAGGAGGCATCAAACTCAGGTTCTCTCTCGCACAGTGAGGGTGTGAAGCGTGAAGGGTGAAACGTGAGAAGAAGTCCTTCCCCACCCAATGGGTGCAATTCAAAGCCACCTTCTTAGAGGGTGGATTTTTACAATGCTATTACTTTAACTTTAATCGTGCCGGATGTTATAAAATTTAATGTAAATTTGACGCGTTGAATATTTAAGCCTGATACCATATGAACGTTCCGGAAAATTTAAAGTACACCAGGAATCACGAATGGCTCAAAGTGGATGGAGATACAGTCATTGTCGGCATTACTGATTTTGCACAGGGAGAACTGGGTGATATTGTTTTTATTGAAGTTGAAACCGTAGGTGAAGAACTGGACCAGGAAGAAGCCTTCGGTAATATTGAAGCTGTAAAAACAGTTTCTGATCTGTTTATGCCCATTTCGGGAGAAGTGATCGAGTTCAATGAAACCCTTGACGCGAATCCTGAAATCGTCAATAAGGACCCTTATGGCGAAGGCTGGATCATCAAAATAAAAGTTGCAGACCCGTCGCAGCTTGATGCCCTTCTTGATGCCAACAAATATAAGGAATTGATTGAAGGTTAATGTTATATGTTTCTGAAATTTAACTGGCCAGGGCTGCTCTGGTCGGTAATAATTCTTATTCTCTCAGGCATACCCGGCAATTATATCCCCCATATTATGTCTTTCAGCGATTGGCTGGGCCCTGATAAAATACTTCACCTGCTGATATATGGAGTGTTGGTGTTTTTATTGATCAGGGGTTTCCGGGGGCAATATACTTCGAAATGGTTAAATGAGCATGCTATTGAAACAGCCATTGTAATTGGCATAATATTTGGTTTACTTACAGAGATATTGCAGGTGTTTGTGTTTTCAGGCAGGAGCGGAAATGTATATGACTGGCTTGCCGATATTGCCGGCTGTTTTATAGGATGGGGAGCACATCACATCTTTTTTAGGAAAAAGAAAGCGACGTTATAAAATTATTAGTAATTTTACCCGTTGATTTTAGAGAAAATTAAATAATCATATCATGGAAGCCAAAAAATCACCAAAGGCCGATCTTGAAAGCAAAAAAACGATTTTCATCCAAATCGGTCTCATTATTGCCCTGGCTGTCATTTTCGTGGCTTTTGAGTGGAAAACTTATGAGAAGACAGTCGAGGATATAGGACAAAGGGAAGTCATTGACATCCCGGAGGAAATCATTCCCATCACTGAACAGAAAGTGAAACCACCACCGCCACCTCCCCCAAAACAGGTGGTGAAGATCAGGGTTGTTGAAGATGATGTGGAAGTGGAAGATGATATTATGATCGATGTGGAAGCTACTGAAGATATGGAGGTTGAAGAATATATCCCTGTTGAAATGGATGAGGATGAAGCTGAAGAAGCCCAGATTTTTATGGTGGTGGAATCCATGCCGGCTTTTCCGGGAGGCGAGAACGCGTTGAACAGGTATCTTGCCGAGAATATCAAGTACCCGCAAATGGCTAAGGAAAGTGGCATTCAGGGTCGTGTCTTCGTTACATTTGTAGTGGAAAGAGATGGTAGTGTAACCGATGTCAAAGTGCTCAGGGGCATTGGGGGAGGCTGTGATGAAGAAGCTATCCGTGTCGTAAAGGGTATGCCAAGATGGTCAGCCGGAAAGCAGCGTGGCAAGCCGGTCAGGGTGCAGTTCAATTTGCCCATTAAGTTTACTTTGCAATAAGACATTTTTTAACTTGAAAAGCTGCTCGCAAGGGCGGCTTTCTTTTTTTAATGCAATTGCTGATTGGTAACATTATGGATATTCTGAAAGATAAAATACAAGCCATGGCTTCCGGGTTGTTTCAGCCGATGGTTACTGTGCGACGGCATTTACATGCTTACCCGGAGCTGTCAACCTTTGAATTTGAAACCGCAAAATACCTGGACTCTTTACTTAATGAATATGGCATTCCTCATGAAACGGGTATAGCGGATACGGGAATCATCGGATTTATTCAAGGGGGTAAAGGCCAGGGGAAAACCATTGCCCTGAGGGCCGATATGGATGCGCTGCCGGTCACTGAAAAAAATGATGTGCCATACAAATCAAAAAATGAAGGAGTGATGCATGCCTGCGGGCATGATGTGCATATCTCATGCCTGGTGGGAGCTGCAAAAATACTAAATGACCTGAAGGATCATTTCAAAGGACGGGTCATGCTGATCTTTCAACCCTCTGAGGAAAAATACCCCGGGGGGGCGAAAATGATGCTGGAATCCGGGATCTTTCAAAAAACCAGGCCGGATGTGATCTTCGGGCAACATGTTTACCCGGAACTGGAAGCCGGTAAGGTTGGTGTGAAATCCGGCCTGTACATGGCATCTACTGACGAGATCTATCTGACGATCAAAGGAAAAGGAGGCCATGGCGCCCTCCCTGATAAAAATGTAGATCCAATCGTTATTGCCGCTCAGATAATCCTGGCGCTTCAGCAGATCGTGAGCCGCCATGCCAACCCTGCTGTGCCAACTGTTATTTCATTTGGACGCGTGATCGCCGATGGACGTACCAACGTCATTCCGGATGAAGTAAAAGTGGATGGCATCATGCGAACCTTTGATGAAGACTGGAGAAAGGAGATCAAAAAGCGAATTGTCAGGATAAGCCAGTCCATAGCTTCCGGTATGGGTGCCGCCTGCGAGGTTTTTATAGACCCCGGTTACCCCTTCCTGGAAAATGACCCATCAGTGACCGGTAATTTTAAAAAATATGCGTCAGACTACCTCGGGGCAGAAAATGTTATTGGACTGGAATCCCGTATGACTTCTGAAGACTTCTCCTATTACCTGCAACAGGTGCCAGGTTGTTTTTACAGGCTAGGAACCGGAAATGTTCAGAAAAGGATCACCGCAAATCTGCATACTTCTGTTTTTGACGTTGATGAAAAAAGTATTGAAACAGGTATGGGGCTGATGGCCTGGCTGGCGTTAAATGAAATGACCCCTTGATTTACGTTTTTTTGTAACTATTTAGGTGTTATCTATCGTGCGAATGTTTTCTTTAAATAAATCCTAAGCACTAATTTCTAAATCCTAAGCTGGATAAACCAGAAATCCCAAATCCCAAGCACTAAATCCCAAATAAATTCCAATTTTCAAACTCCAATACCCAAACCGTTTGAGTTTTGAATATTGTGATTTGGTTATTATTTGGAATTTGGGAATTGTTTTTTGTAATT
>DAOWEV010000029.1 GCA_030638325.1 Bacteroidales bacterium | reverse complement strand
TCCCTACTTCCGTATCGTTACCTTTTTAGTAACAATATCATTTCCCATAGCGATCTTAATAAAATAAATGCCAGGGGCCAGGGATGAACCGTCAAGCTGTAATGTTTGATTTCCGGTTTCAAGGTAACCGTAGTCGGTATCGTAAACCATTTCTCCGAGAACATTGAACATTCTCAGGGAAACATCTTCAGCCTGGGGCAGGTTAACAGAAACCCATGCCTGGCTTGAAAACGGGTTGGGATAGACCGATACGTCAAATGATACGGCAGGCTCAGAGATACCTACATCATCATCGGCATTGAATTCCGTAGTACTTTTCAACCCGAATTCAGTGCCTTGTACAATGGTGGTGCTGCTACCATAATAAAGCATATAAAACCCCGGGGGATCAAAACCATCACCACCGCTGTCGTACATGTTAAAAGTATAACATCTAGTCTCAGTGAGTTCAAATTGTTCCTGAACCATGGTTCCGCTGGAAGTATATGGTCCGCCTGAATAAAGCACAGTCCCATCATAACTTAACAGGTCCCAGGTTGTTTCTTCCGGGTTATTGTCGGTTCTCAGAATAAGGTTAACGATCTGTGGGGTGTACATGGCTTTTTCGATCACTATGATTGCAGTGTCGTTATATGGATACTGGTCGGGATTCCCATTAGGGTTTTCAGTATATATAACCAGTTCATTTTCATCCAGTACTTCAAAGCTGATAGCAGAAAGGTCAATTATTTCCGACTCCAGGTAGGCCAGATCGCCTGACCATGGGGATGTGCTTATCTCCCCATTGTTGACATAATATTTGATGTCGAGGCTTGTGAGGTTATCAGCACCGTGGTTCCGTATGGTTATTGTGGGTTCAAAAACACCCGAACAGGTTTTATCAGGAAGATTGGTGACATCGTTTAATGCAGCATCATAGTTGTATGCGGCGCCGAACTCCATCATGCCAATATTGGCGCCTTGCAGGATCTCTTTGGTGTTCAGGTCCTGGATAAAAACAACAAGTTCACATTCTTCAGCAACCCACTCATCTTCCAAAGAAAACTGCAGGTTGATTTGCTGTACGTTGCCGGAGGAGAAATCCAGGGATGTTCCGTATTGGGTGGGGACCATCAGGCGGCAAACGAAATTCAATTCACTCTGACCCTGCCAGAATTCATCAATGTGCGATTCGGTCACCGCAGCATGCAATACCATATTTGTGCTGATCGTGGAAGCAACCTTTTCAACCGTTATATCCACATTATAATCAATCAGGCCGGAAGTGGTGCCGGTGATATCGATGGTAAAAGATGATGCGATGGCCAGGCGCTGGTTTACCCTGGGCAGGTATGCACTGTACAAACTCTGGGTAGCGCTGCCACCTACATATTGATTACCGCCATCAAAATAGGCTGTTGGGAAACCGGGAACACTATAATAGCTAATCCTTGAATTTGAATACACATTGGTGTAATCATCGCCGTTATGATACTCTATCACAGCCACGTCATGACCGTTTGCGATCAGATCGTCAGCGCCCATGGCTGCGCCCGGGCAATAAGGGCACCAGGTGCCTGTTCCGATTTCCAAAATGACTTTTTCACGGTCAACCTGCTGACCGAATAAGAAACTTCCTGTAAATAATACAATGGTAACTAGTGTAAATAAATGCTTCATGAGTAAAAAGTTATAGTTTGTTTTTAGTTTTTAAAAATTATGCAAATATATAATTATTTAGAATATTGTATAAATAAAGTTTAAAGTTTATGCTTTTAAGTGCCAAAACGTAGATTGGCCTGGTTTTTGCGTGTATTTCAGAAATAAATTTGATTGATAAATTTGTTGTACTTTTGCATAAAAGTTCATGCAAAATTATTGTTTATTAACTTAATATTGAGAAATATGAAAAAATTATTACTGTTTATCGCCTTAATTAGCATGTCATTTTATGTTGTTGGACAAAGTTTTTCTTTATCGGATGCCAATGGTCCCATTGAACCGAATTCAACAGTATATATTATAGGTGATCCTGTTCCGGGGGTTGCCATAGTCGCACACATTAATGTCACCAACAATTCCGGTGAAACCAAAAAAGTAATGGTTAAAAAAGTGATCCAGGAAGGAGATACCATTCCCGGTACTATTAACTATTTTTGCTGGGGTGTCTGTTACGGCCCGGGTACTTACGTTTCAGATACAGTAAGTATCGAAGCCGGAGCGACCAATGAAGAATTTTCCGGTGATTATGATGTTGACGAAGGCGGCCCTGGTAAATCTTTAGTGACTTATGTCTGGTTTGATAAATACAACCCGGATGATTCTGTAGCCGTTACTGTTGAATACAATGCTAGCCCGGCCGGAATAGGGGAGGATCATTTGAATAAAGCATTATTGTCAAACGCTTATCCGAACCCTGCCAATACACAGGTCTCATTTGATTATGAACTGCCTGAGGGAGTTTACGATGCCAGCATTCTGGTGACCAATATTCTGGGCGTGACTGTGAAAAATGTAGATTTGCAGAATAATTCCGGAAAAATTACCATCCCTACATTTGATTTTCCGCAAGGGATTTATTTCTATAACTTCATTACCGGGAATAAAATAATTGATACCAGGAAGTTTATTGTGAAGCACTAAGCTTTACTAAAGTATTTGAAAAGAGCCCTTTGGTGTAATATCGCTGAAGGGTTTTTTTCTGTTTCCCGCACTCCTCGAAAAATAGATTATTAAGCCCTCTTAATAAACAATCTAATAGCGATTTATGGTTTTGGTTTTGCGGTTTTGGGTGTCCCATTATCTTTATGGTATATTTACTGACACTCATGTTGTTTTAAAGATAAGCCCCAAGGGGGCGGACATCAACAGCCCCGGGCGTCAGCCCGGGGTATATGCAATACAATACAACATAAGCACCAAAGGTGCGTAATCAATGATTACACCCCGTTGGGGCTATGTGGGTAAGGCATTCAAAAACCCCGTGCTACTCACGGGGCTAATGATTTACGCACCTTTGGTGCTCGAAAATTGTAAATTATAGATTGACTTTTTCTTTATGGGTGTCCTGATGCAAAAAACAGGAGCATACAGCAGCCAGTCTACTTTTTCCCGGCCTTGATCCGGAATTCTTTTTGCAACTTCCTGACCATATCAAGTTTTTCCCAGGCAAAGAATTCAACCTTCTTAAAATGTTTCTTTTTGCCGTTAACTGTTTTTGTAACGGTGTGTCTGTTATGGTAGTAAACTTCGACTTCTTTGAAATAATGGTCTCTGCCGAAGTGTCCGTAGGTTGTGGTTTGTCTGAAGATGGGGTTTTGCAAACCGAACCGCTGAATAATGGCGTATGGCCTGAGGTCGAATAGGTTTTTGACCTGTCCTGCAATCTGGTTATCCGAAAGGATATTACCTTTTTTGTCAGTTGCTTTTGCCGTGCCAAAAGTGTTCAGAAACAGGCCAACCGGTTCTGCTATGCCAATGGCATAAGCAATTTGTACTAAAACTTCATCTGCCACGCCTGCTGCTACCAGGTTCTTGGCTATGTGCCTGGCCGCGTAAGCAGCTGAACGGTCGACTTTCGATGCATCCTTGCCTGAAAAGGCGCCTCCGCCATGAGCGCCCTTGCCTCCATAAGTATCCACAATGATCTTTCGGCCTGTCAGCCCGGTGTCGCTATGAGGCCCGCCTATGACGAATTTACCGGTGGGATTGACCAGTAACCTATAATCCTTAAGGAACAATTTCCTGATATGCAGAGGAATATCTTTTTTTACCTGGGGAATCAGGTACCTTTCCAGGTCTGCCTTGATCCGGTTCTGCATATTCTCATCCGTATCGAACTCATCGTGCTGTGTGGAGATCACTATGGTGTCAATGCGAATGGGGTTATTATTATCATCGTATTCGATAGTGACCTGCGATTTTGAGTCGGGCCTCAGATATTTCATTTTTTTGCCTTCTTTCCTGATTTTCGCAAGCTCTTGCAGGAAAATGTGAGCCAGTTCGCCTGGCAGGGGCATATAATTGTCCATTTCGTTGGTTGCATAACCAAACATCATTCCCTGGTCTCCGGCTCCCTGATCCAATTTAACTTTCCTTTCCACACCCCTTTTGATATCAGGTGATTGTTCATGAATAGCAGATAATACTCCGCAGGAATCTGCACTAAACTTATACTCAGCTTTGGTGTATCCTATTTTACGGATAGTATCCCGGGCAACTTCATCAACATTTACCCACCCCGTTGTTGTAACCTCTCCGGCACATACCACAAGACCACTTGTAACCAGCGTTTCACAAGCTACTTTTGAATTGGGGTCCCACCTTAAAAATTCATCAAGCAATGCGTCCGAGATCTGGTCGGCAACTTTATCAGGATGACCCTCCGATACAGACTCTGAAGTAAATAAATAACCCATTTTAATAAAAATTCTAATTTCTAATTTCTAAATCCTAAACCTTCACTACCTATTACTTAGAACTCACAACTCAACTCTCTCTCAGTCCCTCAGTCCCTCAGTCCCTCAGTCCCTCAGTCTCTCAGTCTCTCAGTCCCTCAGTCCCTCTCAACTCTCAACTCTCAACTCTCAATTATGACGGGCAAAGATAACAGATTAAAATTAAGCTGCAGTGTAATAAGTGCCTAATTCCTGGTAAGTTTCTGGAAAACTTCTTCAAGCCGTTGCTCTTCCTTAACCATTGACAGTACCGTAAGCCCATTGTTTACGGCGAATTTGAATATAACTTCCCGGATATCTCCGGCCGTATCCGATTCAATGATCCAGGTATTCTCTTTTGGATTGAGAACAGATAAAACGCCTTCTAAAGTGTTTAATTTATCTTTATCCACAGCAGTACTGAACTCAACGGTAATAATATCCTTACCGGCGGATTTGCGTGATAGGTTGGCAGTAGAATCATCAGCTACGATCTGTCCTTTGTTGATGATAATGACCCGGTCGCAAATGGCTTCCACTTCCTGCATGATATGTGTGGAAAGCATTACGGTTTTTTGTTTGCCTACCTCCTTGATCAGGTTTCTGATCTCAAGTATCTGGTTTGGGTCAAGTCCTGAAGTAGGTTCATCCAGGATGAGTACCTCCGGGTCATGGATCAGTGCTTGTGCCAATCCGACACGCTGCCTGTAACCCCTGGACAAGGCTCCGATCTTTTTGTTTTGCTCAAGCTGCAGGCCGGTAATTTCTATCATCTCAGCGATCCGGCTACGGGTTTTCCCGCCCAGCTTGTATATTCCGGCCACAAACTCCAGGAACTCCTTGACATACATATCGGTGTACAATGGATTGTTTTCCGGCAGATACCCGATCTTCTTTCTGACTTCGATGGATTGCTCGAAAATATCATAACCATATACCCTTACCTCTCCTGATGCAGGTGGAATAAAACAGGTGATGATCTTCATCAGGGTGGACTTTCCGGCGCCGTTGGGCCCCAGCAAACCGATAACTTCCCCCGCATGGACCTCGAAAGATATGCTGTCCAATACCTTTTGAGTGCCGTATATTTTGGTGATATCCTTTACAATTATCGACATGATCAGAATCAGATTTATGAGGCTGCAAATTTAAATAAAAAGTGCTGGCTGTTGGTAAAATAAGTTCGGAACTCCTGACCCTATGTTTTATTATCAGTTAATTAATGATGTTTGTTCGTAAAATGAAATTATCGCATTTTGAATAATGAACATCGAACACCGAACACCGAATGATGATTTTTTTTGCCGCTAATGCGCGAAATTTTCTCAAAATTAATTTTTTAACAGCGAATTCGCGACTTTCTATTCTAATTTCCTATTAAAATATCATAGTAAATAATGCGAATCAAGGGTTGAGATTATGTTTAACCACAAAGGCACACAAAGGAATTCACAAAGTACTTCACAAAGTATCCAAAGAAAAAATTTGAT
>DAOWEV010000063.1 GCA_030638325.1 Bacteroidales bacterium | reverse complement strand
GTAAATCCTTATTTTCTGGAACTGACCGGCTATAAGGAAAACATGGTCATTGGCAGTGACTGGTTTAAGAATTTCCTTCCTGCATCACAGGCTTACGACGTGCAGAGCACCTTCCTGGAAGTCCTGGAGCATGATTTTCATCCGACCTATGAAAACTCAATCATCACAAAATCTGGTGAAGAACGCCTCATCAAATGGTATAATGTCAGAATAACTGACCGGAAAGGTAAAATGACGGGCAGCATGAGTATCGGAATGGATATCACCGGCCAGGAAAAATGAAGATAGTTGCTGGCCATATCCAATCCCCATGCACCGCCTCACGCTTCACGCCTCACGCCTCACGTCTTCGGACTTCTGTCTCCCGTCTTCCGACTTCTCTCAACTCTCAACTCTCAACTCTCATCTCTCAGAATGGTCCTCATGAAACCTTTTCAGCCGGTGCTCCAGGTCATCGAACTGCTCTCTTTTTACCAGGGAGACACAGGCACGAACACCTTCCAACCGTTCACTGCCCGTGATCGTAAGAGCAATAGCGCTGATCCCATAATAGATGAGTTCCTGCAGCAATTCTTCACCGGTGAATCCGGGATAGGAGAATGTGAAATAAAAGCCGTCGGCAATAGGACTATCCTCATCCTTGTCATAAACAATTTTAAATCCGTTGTGGATAAATAGCTTTTTCATGATCCTGGCTTTATGTCCGTATTCTTTTAACACTTCCAGGAAATTATATTCACCATCGTTTACAGCTTTCAGTACCGCCGCCAGTGCATACTGAGGTGTGTGGGAAGTGCCTGAACTCAAAGAATATAAAGTGCCGAAGATCATGGCCTTGCCAACATTGTCAAACTTATAATATCGCAACAGGTCGGGTGCCTTGGTTTCAAACAGTTTATTTGAGATCACCATCATGCCGATACGTTGACCGGCGTAACTGAAGACCTTCGAGCTCGAGATAAGCAACACGTAGTTATCCGTGTATTTGGCAACAGTTGGCTGAAAAGGAGGCTCTCCCGGAACCGAATAATCTTTTCTGAAGTCCATCCCGAAATACGCCAGGTCCTCCATGACGATCACATTGTATTTATTGGCCAGCTCGCCTATAATTCTCAATTCCCGGTCGGTGAAACAAATCCAGGATGGGTTGTTAGGATTGGAATACAAAATGGTTGACACTTTCCCGGTTTCCATGTATGACTCCAGCTTATCTCTGATTTTTTCACCACGGTAGTCGTAAACATCAAAAGCCATAAATCCCTGGCCCATAACAGTAATTTGCTGTTTGTGAACCGGAAACCCCGGGTCCAGGAAGAGGGTTCCCTCCCGTTCCTTATACATCCTGTTAAGGGTCATGAAAGCTGCAAAACTACCCTGCATCGAGCCTACGGTGGGAATACAACCTTCCGGACTGACGTCAATATCCAAAAACAGTTTCACAAACCGGGATATTTCTTCTTTGAGTGGCCTGATCCCGAATATATCAGGGTAAATGGCAGGCACACCCGCGTCGAGGGCTTTTTTTTCAGCTTCAATGGCTATGCTTGTCGGCGGTAAGCCCGGTATGCCCATCTCCATGCGAATATATTTAACCCCTGTCTCATCCTCGATGGCGTCTACCACCTTTTTGATCTCCCTGATGGAAGCTGATCCGGTATTATGTAGATTATGTCCTTTAAGGTTTTTAGTGACGATTTCGTAATCAACAGGAGTATTTTTCATAGCTATTATTTTTGTTATTTTTGGTTTAACTGCTATTTTAATGGAATGCTTAAATGCTTAAATGCGTTAATGCTTAAATGCGTAAATAGTATTTATTGTCTCTACATTCAATCATTTAATCATTTAATCATTAAATTCATGGTAGAACCTGTTTTGTTACCGAACATCCAAATATATAAATAATATTAGATATCCGGATGAAGAATAGTTTTTTTATTCAGAAATTGTTTTGTCTATACGCTACGTTCGCAATACCCTGATTCTCGCATCAACAGCCACAACGGTTTCCGGAGTACCGAGAAGTGGGTTCAGATCCATTTCCACAATCTCAGGAGCGGCGTTCAGCAATGCCGATAACCTTACCAGGACTTCGGCAAAATGATCTTCATTAACTCCCGCTTGCCCCCTGACCCCCCGGATGATCTTATAGCTTTGCAGCTTCCTGATCATAGACAAGGCTTCCTCTTTTGATACAGGCGCCAGTGTTGAAGAAACATCTTTAAAGACTTCAATAAAGATGCCTCCCATGCCGCACATGATTAGGTGTCCGAATTTGTCTTCATATTTAGCTCCGGCAAACAGCTCTGTTCCTCTGAGCATTGGTTGTATCAGCACTGCTTCGGTATCTTTTATGAACATCATCCTGTTCAGCTCTTCCAGCATTTTTTCTTCATCCCGGATATTTAAAGAAACTCCCCCGACATCAGATTTATGCAGGGGGCCTACCACTTTCAGAACAACCGGATACCCCAGGAGTTGAGCCGCTTCAACAGCCTCTTCAGGTGTTTTAACGACTGCTTCTCCTGCTCTTGGAATGCCTGCTGCATCCAGTAGTTGAACGATCTTGTCAGGAGGCAGGTAGCCGTTTTTACTATTTTCAATCACCTGTCGTATGGCATGATAGTCTACATCCGGCAATTCAATGTGTTCCGGTACAGGGGGATGCGTGTGATAGGTCCTTGCCAGTATGGTACCAAAAGAAACTTCACCGGGGAAATTGATGCGTCCCTTGTCTAAAAACCCTGCGACTTCATCCCTCGCGGTTAATATTGAAGGCAGTACCGGGAAAATGGGCTTTTTACTGCTGGTCATCTTCCTGTCCAGAACCCCATATACATCGGTGATATCAAATAAGCCCGGGGTGCCAAATATCACCACCATAGCATCTATTTCATCAAAATATTTATCAACATAATCTATGATGATGCCAAGCTGACCGGCTGTTCCGGTGGCCAGGAAGTCAATAGGATTAGTTACCGAGGAGCCGGGAAATAGTTCTTCCTGAAGCTCCCTAACTTTGGGGTGGGTAATAGGGGGAACATCCAATCCGCCTTTCGAGAGGGCATCGGTGAGCATCACTGCAGGCCCGCCGGCATGCGTGATGATGGCAATATTTTTCCCTGTCAGTTTTTTGTGCATGAAAATGGAGGCAGCCACGATCAACTCATCTCTGCTCTGGCATCTGACAATACCGGCTTTCCTGAACAATGCATCCACGGCCACATCAGAGCTGGCCAGGGCGCCGGTATGTGATGAAGCGGCCCGGCTGCCGGCTTCAGAAACACCGGCCTTGATGGCAGCGATCCGGCAACCCTTCCGGATGAGGGATGAAGCGTGTTTCAATAATTTACCCGGCTTCGAGATGTTTTCAATATACAACAGTTTCACCTTTGGGCTTTCATCCGGGTCAAATGATTCGTCCATATATTCAAGGATCTCTTCTACGCCCATCTGGGCGCTGTTCCCGACAGCAAAAACCCTGGCAAATCTCAGGCCATTAGGGATCCCCGCTTCCATGATGAAGCAAGCCGTGGCTCCTGATCCTGAAATAAAATCACAGCCTTTTGGATCCAGCTTTGGAATGGGCAGCGTGAAGACACCATTATAAGCAGGCGTCAGTACACCGGTGCAATTAGGCCCAATCAGGGAGCCATTGACGTTGTTGACCGTTTCTACAATCCTTTCTTCAAGCTTTCTGCCCTCCTCGCTTTCCTCACTGAAACCAGCGGATAAAATAATGAATGCCCGTGTATTTTTCCGGAATGCCAGGATGTCTATAATATCCGGGATGTATTTTGCTGCGATAGCAATGATCGCCAGGTCAGCATCGGGCAATGCTGCCGCGTCCTGGTAACATTTTATTCCCTGTACTTTAGTCTCTTTTGGATTTAGTATGTATAATTTTCCCTGGTAATGACCGTCAAGAAGATTTTTCAGAACTTTTCCACCGGGCTTATGAATGTCGTTTGAGCCGCCGATCACGACTATACTTTGAGGTTCGAGAAGCTCTTTTGTTACCATTTTGAAGATTTGCTTTTAGAGTTTTGTATTCGCCTGCATTATTCGCGCAGAGTTAACTCCTTATTAATTCATGAGTTTATCAGGTTGGAGATAAAACCTGTGTTTTTAAGCAGCTAAAATAGCAAAATGATATGGATTTATCAAACTGCAGGGTAACGGTATGGTTTTTCGACTTATTTTTACGATCTGAATTATCGCCAAAACATTCCTGCTCATGAAATGGAAGAAATATTACAGCCTGATACTAATGGCGCTGATTTTCCTGAGTATCGGTAATGCCGGTTTTTCCCAGGGGGATATACAAGCCGTCAAATCAGAGAGGCCAACCGTCGGACTTGTCCTGAGTGGCGGCGGGGCAAAGGGCTTTGCCTATATCGGACTCCTGAAAGTGATACAGGAAGCCGGGTTGAGAATTGATTATATCGGGGGATCAAGTATAGGCAGCATCGTTGGCGGACTTTATGCCCTAGGATACCATCCTGATTCAATTGCAAAGATAATAAGGGCCCAAAACTGGGATAAGCTGCTCACGGATAAGATCGACAGAAAATATATTGCATATGAAGAGAAGGAGTTTGGAGAGAAAAAAATAATTACCCTGCCCATAAAGAAAAAAAAAGTGGGAATAGCCGCTTCATTATACCAGGGACAGCAGATCAACCTGATGCTGAATCGATATTTTTCGCCGGCTTATGATTCTTATGATTTCAAGGATCTTCAAACCCCTTTCCTCTGTATTGGAACAGACTTGCTCACCGGCGAACAGGTAGTGCTTGATAAAGGATATCTCCCAATGGCCATCCGTGCAAGCATGTCCATACCGGGATATTTTTCTCCGACAGACTATATGAAATACTACCTTGTAGACGGAGGGATTGTCAATAATTACCCTGTCAAAGAGGTTAAAGAGATGGGCGCCCGGATCATTGTCGGAGGTGATGTACAGTCTGGCTTGAAAAAAAGCCGTGAGGAATTAAATTCCCTGACAAGTATTATTGACCAGATCACTTCCTTTCACCGGGTGAAGGCCAATATAATAGGGTATGAGCTTACCGATCTGTATGTGCCCATAAAAATGAGCTTTGGAATGATGGATTTTGAAGACTATGATTCTATCATTGCCATCGGAGAACGCGTTTCAAAAGTACATTTTGATGCGATAAAAGCCCTGACGGATTCATTGAACGCCATTGAATACAAGCCTGTTAAAGCTTATGACGCAGTACCTCTCGACACGGTTTTTATAGATGAGGTGATATACCGGGGATATGATAAAATGCCACTCAAATATTTTGAGGGTGTTTTTGATGACATGAAAAATTCTTATGTCTCGCTTGATGAAATAGAAAAAACCATCACCTTATTGTATGGCTCCCGTTTCTTTGAACATATATTTTATGAACTGAAAAAGACAGGGGGTAAGACCAGCCTGATAATTGATATCAAAGAGGGGGGGAGCGGGTACCTTTCGGCGGGCGTTCATTATGATAATAATTACCGCGGAAGCCTTTTGGTAAGCGGATCTTTCAGGAATGTACTGGGTAAGCGGACAAAGTTGTTTGCAGACCTTGTTCTTGGTGTGAATCCACGCCTGAGAGCCCTTTATATAGTGGATAATGGTAGCAGGCCGGGCTTTGGGGCAGCACTCGATATATATACTTTTGATTTCGATGATTATGATAAGGATGTGAAAATAAACGATATCGAATTCACCAATTACAAAGCCTCTGTATTTGTAAACCTCAACATGAAGAACCTGTATAGTTTCAGGGCGGGGTTTGATTATGAATATTTTCGATTCAAACAGAAAATAGAGGTGGATACAATATTGAATGAATTCAAAGAATTTTCCAGCTATGGAACTTTATTCGCAACATTCAACGCCGATACCAGAGATCATCAATACTTTCCGACCAGGGGCTCCAGGACAGAATTAAGATTTGAATATGTAATGCCATTATCGAAGAATTGGTCTGACCAGCTTTTTACCAATTCATTTGTTGTTTACCTTAAATATGATCAGAGCTTTAAACTCTCTAAAAGATTTGTATTGCGCCCGGGTGTGGTTGCAGGAGGAACGCTCCGGCAAAAAGAGTTTGCGCCTCTTCAGCATGCTTTTGCTGCCGGGGGGTTAAACCCGGATAACTACGTTAATACTTATGTGGATTTTACCGGCGTACAATTTATCCAGAGCTTTGGATATCACATGGCTGTCATAAGAATGAAACTTCAATACAATTTTATGAAGAAGATGTACCTGACACTCAGGGCAGATGCCGGTGCAAATGAAATTGAAGCAGAAGATGTGTTTAAACCGGAGAATTTCATGTTTGGGTATGGCCTCACGTACAGCTACGATAGCTTTATAGGCCCGGTGGAGTTGACAGTCATGGGGTCGAACCTGAACCCAAAGCCGATGCTGTTTTTGAATATTGGTTTTTGGTTTTGACGAAAATCACCTGCTGGATTTGTAGTAGAAGTCCATCACAGACCTGAAGGAAAGTTTATCACTAATGGCGGTAATCCGCTCTTTAAGAAAATTCAGCCATTTTATTTTCATTTGTTCGGTCTCTCCGGATAAATTACCAAGTTCATTTGTCTTTTCGCCAATCTGTATTCTCTGTGACTCTTCGAAAAGTGTACTGTCTGTGATAACTCCGTTTTTCTTCAACTGATCGGCAAAATCAATGACCTCTTTTGTCTTGTTACAGGTATCGATCAATTGCTCTTTTGTTTCAGAAATATTTTTTTTCAGAGGATCAATAAATTCATGGGCTGCGACCTGGGTCATAAGTTTTCTTAAGGGAATTGTATTCGGGGGATAATCTGCGAACTGGGAGACCTTGTAATCCTCATAATGGTCCCTGTTGAATAACATCACTTTCTTGTCGAAGAGATCGCAGGCATCTTTTATTCCGGAAGAGAATTCGGAGAAAAATTCATCCCAGTAGCCGGAGATCATTTCCGGGCTAAAGATCTTGCGGTATTTATCCAGTACATCAGTATTTTTCAGGTCCAGCTTATTCAGTTTGTTGAAAAGGTTGTTCAGTATCTTCAGGTATTCCATGTCGAATTTGTCTTCAAGCATAAAATACATCTCATTCAGTATCTTCCTGATATCGATAGTGAATCTCAGCAACTCATTCTGCATTAAAATAGCATTGTTATTTAACTCCTGGTTTTCAAGCCATAACCCGGGAACATCCAGCAATGCTTGTTTTGTTTTCCGGAGCCTGCGTTCATTGTATGCCTTTTTATCGATCTTTCTATTGGTGTTAGGAAAAACCAACTCATTGCTTATCTCCTGAATCACGAATACGGATTTATTCAGTAAGAGGTTGTATAAGGACTGCAGCGAGGAGTCATTTAATATGAGTAGTTGAGAGAACAGGTTTTCCGAATCTTGTTTGGCATCGGTAATGGAATGCTGATCTAGTTTATTTTTCCTGATTTTCTCTTCAAGCATCAGGTAACTTTCCAGGGCGGCTTTAATGAAATTCCGGGTTTTGACCGAAAACTGCAGGCTCACCAGTCCCCAGTTCATCATTACCTCCAGCATTGCAGTATATTGCCTTCCGGGAAAGTAGGATC
>DAOWEV010000185.1 GCA_030638325.1 Bacteroidales bacterium | reverse complement strand
GTATAATTCTGAAGGCGGCCTGATAAAACAACTGACTTCGGGAGAATGGGTTGTTCGCAAACTGCTGGGTATAGGGCCAAAAGATAAGTATGCTTATTTTACAGCCACAAAGGACAGCCCGCTGAACTCGGATGTATATGCGGTAGAGCTGAAGTCAGGAGATATTACTAAGATCAGTGGTGGAAACGGCACTCATTATGCCAGGCTGAACAAAAATGGCAAATATTATATCGACATTTTCAGCGATACCACAGTTGCCAGGGAATATTCAGTGATGAGCATAAAGGGCAAGCTGTTACAGGTATTGCAAGAGAATGAGGATCCGCTTGCGGATTATGACCTGGGCAGTATGTCGATCTTCAGCATCAAGGCTGATGATGGTACTGATCTTTATTGCCGGATAATCACCCCTCCCGGCTTTGATCCTGCGAAAAAATACCCGGTGCTGGTTTATGTTTATGGCGGTCCGCATGCCCAGCTGGTGACCAACTCCTGGCTGGGAGGGGCATCCCCCTTCCTCTATTATATGGCACAGGAAGGTTATGTGGTCTTTACGCTCGACAACCGGGGCTCAGCCAATCGCGGTCGCGACTTTGAGCAGGCCCTCTTCAGAAATATGGGGACCATAGAAGTTGAAGACCAGGCTGATGGTGTTGAATACCTGAAATCACTTTCGTTTGTCGATCCGGACAGAATAGGCGTGACCGGATGGAGTTATGGGGGTTTCATGACCATCTCCCTTATGCTTAAACAAGCTGACGATTTCAAGGTAGGTGTCTGTGGTGGCCCTGTTACCGATTGGAAATACTATGAAGTGATGTACGGGGAGCGTTATATGGACACCCCCGAATCAAACCCGGATGGCTATGAAGCAGCCAGTCTCCTGAACCATGCCGATAAATTAAAAGGCGACCTGCTGATCATTCACGGCACCTCCGATCCCGTAGTGGTATGGCAGCATTCACTTAGCCTGATCAAAAAGTTCATCAGTGAGGGTAAACAATTTGATTATTTTGTTTATCCGGGACATGGACATGGCGTAGGTGGTATGGACCGCTTACACCTGAATGCGAAAATGGCGAAATACTTTATCGACCACCTTTAGTCGTAAAGACATATTTCAAAAAAGAGATTGTTCGCCAAATATTACAGTTAGTTCAATTATATATCCGCTAAGAGTGATGCCTGATCCGGGAATTAATGTGAATCACCACGGGCAATGTTCTTTATAATCTGCTTCCTGGGGTCGTAATCTTCAGGAACCGGAACAAGCCCGTTTTGCTTTACGTAGTTTGTGTAGCCTGCTTTAAGAGCCGCAGCTAATTCGGGCATTTCTCCGGCGAGATTATTAATTTCTGAAGCGTACACCCTCACTGGCCAACTTGTCAATGTTTGGCGTCTGCACTTCACTGCCAAAGGCTACTATATCTCCGAATCCCATCAATTAGATTTATTTGAGTAAAGTGGAAAGTGATATATTGTATTGAATGAATTTATTTTGTATTTTCGTTATGGCGTTTTTGTATAGTAGTGTATTACACTTAATATTATTCTACCATAAGATAAATCAATTATTTTAACATCAGCCTGATGAGTAAAAACCTGTAAAAACAAAGTCTTTTCTTATGAAACATTTTAATAAGTATTATCGATTTGCTTTTGTATCGGTATTAATTTCCATCTCGTCAATGCTCTCGGCCCAAACAGATGACTCTGAGCTTGCAAAAAAAGTTCAAAACCCGGTTAGTGATTTGATCAGTATACCTTTTCAAAATAACATTGGTTTTAATTATGGTCCGGAGAAGAAGGTATTCAATGTGATGAATATTCAACCGGTTGTTCCCTTCTCAGTTGGAGCAAACTGGAACCTGATTACACGTACAATAATACCAGTTGTTTCAATGCCGGAGTTGATGCCTTCAGGAAACCGCACATCAGGATTAGGAGATATAAATATAACAGCTTTTCTATCTCCATCAAAACCTAAAAAACTTATCTGGGGAGTTGGGCCATGTATTTTGATTCCTTCAGCAACAGATGAAATGTTAGGAACTGGCAAATGGGCTGTTGGTCCTTCTTTTGTGCTTATACATATGTCAAGTAAGTGGGTATATGGTTTTTTGATAAACAATGTGTGGTCGTTTGCCGGAAATGGCGAGTGTGCAAATGTTAACCAAATGGTTCTGCAACCGGGTGTAAACTACAATTTTAAAAAAGGAACTTATATTACAATGTCTCCTATTATAACTGCCAATTGGGAAGCCAAATCCGGTGATCAATGGACAGTTCCACTCGGTGGTGGATTTGGTAAAATTGTAAGGTTGGGCAAGTTACCTCTTAATTTATCGGCACAAGGCTTCTACAATGTTGTAACTCCCGATTATGGTGCCGACTGGACACTAAGACTGCAGATACAAATGCTATTTCCAAAATAAACTGTGAATCTAATCTTAAATTAATTAACAAAAAGCAAGCTTCCTTATCTGGCAGCTTGCTTTTTGTTAATGCTTAAAGATATTTAATTCCCTTCGAAACCTATCTTTGATTGAGGAGGGAATTTTTTCAGAACTTCTTTATACCTGTCACCTTCAGCACCTATCATCACAGCAACAGGGATATGTCTTATACCTGAGCTCACATCTTCCTGCGGATTGGTATACAGGTTGATAACAGTACCGCCCCCGGTATTTGTTATTATTGCTCCACTAAAGCCTCCGGTATATCCACGATTGAAAATGGCATTCTGGAGCTCAAGCGTAATATGCGCTTTAAATTCATCGATACGGACTGCCGATAAGTATTGATTTAAAGTATAGATCCGGCTATACCGGTTTGATTGTCCTTCATCTGCTAATAAAAATGATGTTTGATCAATACCATCAACATAGCGGTCTTCTCCCACTCTTTTACTCAAATCTTCATTTTTCATTCCGGCTAGCGATATGCAGGTATTGAACAGGTCAGCAAGATCAAATAATCCATCTGACTTTTTTGAAGAAATTACATCTTTCCAATAAACAAAAGTCGGGACACGTGTTCC
>DAOWEV010000235.1 GCA_030638325.1 Bacteroidales bacterium | reverse complement strand
GAACAACACTATCAGGCAAACTTAATTGTTCCCAAAAATCCTGTGCTTTAGAATCAAATGTGAAAAAAGAAATTAAAAAACATGTAAGAATTATTGTTTTTAGCATTTTTGCAGTTTTTGTTTTAAGTAAGTAAAGTTAGTCTGTTTTTTAATTAATCTAATGTTATGTTCAGTTGTTTCTGTCTACACCCAACAACCTGCAGCCGGTAACCGGCTTCTATTCCCTGACAAACTCCACCAGTTCCTCGTACAGCCGCTGCACCGGCAAACCCACCACATTGAAGTAAGAGCCTTCGATGCGGGTAATGCCAATGTGGCCGATCCACTCCTGTATCCCGTATGCTCCTGCTTTATCGAAGGGCTCATAATTTTCAATGTAGTACAGCATTTCTTCTTCACTCAGGTCTTTGAAATGAACCAGGGTGCTGGTAAAAAACGATCTTTTATTAAGATTGTTCATAATACAGACACCGGTGATCACCTCATGCCTTTTTCCGGATAGTCTTCTCAGCATTTTGATTGCTTCGGCGTGATCAACCGGCTTTCCGAGGTTGACGCCTTCATGCCATACAACCGTATCTGCAGTAATGATGATGGTGTTGTCATCAACCATCTCGTCCTTAAATGCTTCGGCTTTTTGCCCGGCGAGGTAAACAGCTATTTCCCTGCCTTCAAGTCCGGGCGGGTAAGATTCGTCAATATCCCTGCTAAGAACACGAAAAGGTATCCCGGCATTATTCAATAGCTCCTGCCTCCTCGGAGATTTGGAAGCAAGAATGATATCGTATTTTTGTAATATTTCCGGTAACATAAGCTCCAATTATTTTTTTGAATATCGAACTCCGCTATGTTGGGTTGCGGTGCAGGTGTTGATTAACGATTTGAGATTAACGATTAACGATTTTAGATTTTTCCCTACTATCGCTAAGTTCATTGTTATCCATACTGTTAACTAAACCATAAATCTCAAATCGTTAATCTACAATCGTTAATCGTTAATCAATTTGTTTACAGCCTTGTGCTACATTAAAAATTAATAAGGTCAGTCTATCCGGTAAATCAACTAAAAACCAGTAAGTTATACTTTATTAGCACCATCGACAGTATCCCCGTCAACATAATGAGCTTAACAAGGGTGCTGTACCGGCCGGTTTGCTCAGGCTGTTTTACTTTCAGAATACCGGTCAGCAGAACAATCAGGGGCAACTGAACCATTATCATCAGATATAAACTCAAGGTTAGATAGTTATTGTTGTATAATACCACCTGAAAGAATGCAAGTGTGATGATTGTAAATATGATCAGGGCAAAGGTTATTTTCCGGGCCACCGGGATACCGTAAATAACCGGCCAGGTCCGGCAACCGTTCTGCTGATCCCCTTTAACATCCTGCATATCTTTGATGATCTCCCGGATAAACGAAACCAAGAAGGCAAAGCCTGCGTACCCAAGTGTGAAGAGGGTTATTGCCCTGAATGAAGGAAAAGCATTTACAAATTCTATGGACTCATTCCGGAAGGCAAAGTATTCGAAAAGCCAGACCATTATCAACACCAGGGCGGCAAGGAAAGACACGGCAAGGTTACCCCAACCGGGAAGATACTTGTATTTATAGCTGTAATAGAACAACATGGTGGCGGCGATGACATGTATAATAGTCAGGCTTGGTTTGCCTATCATATAACTCACGTAGAATCCGGCTGCCACACCAGCTATGTTGAGTGCGTTATAATAAGTCCTGGCCTTTTTCTCTGAGATCAAGCTTCCGATGATCTTCCTGCCGGGCTTGTTGATCGCATCCATGCCGGTATCCAGGATGTCATTGATGACGTATCCGGCTGCAGCGATGAGTACCGTCGACAAGACTAGTACAATGAATAAAAAGGTGCTTATCTGAAGCCGGCTCATAGAAAAACCCAGCAAAGGACTGAAGACAAAATATCGTAATAAGATCTGTGTCAGTATGATAATTAACAGGTTCAGGGGCCTGATGATACGAAGGTAAGCGATCATATTATTTTTTTTTACCAGAGAAAAGCGCCGTCATTCATCCATTTTCCCTGTACTTTCATGACCTGTTCAATTATGTCCCTCACGCAGCCTTTACCACCCGGATACGGCGAGATATAATCAGAAATACTTATGATCTCTTCTGCTGCATCGGCCGGACAAGCTGCAATCCCTGCTTCTTTCATGGCATGATAATCTGGAATATCATCTCCCATGAAGATGATATTTTTTGACTTCAACTCCTT
>DAOWEV010000139.1 GCA_030638325.1 Bacteroidales bacterium | reverse complement strand
GGTTAAGAAAATAAAAGAACTGGAGACGTCCTAAGAGTAAATTCCAACTCAATAATACAGGATCGAAACCAGTCCACAACAAAAATAAATAAAATTTTGAAAATTGCTTGTTTATTAACGGTATAACTTTGTGGTTAAATAAAATCTCACTCCTTGATTCGCATTATTTATTATTTGCTATTCAATACTCACTAATAAATCACTATCTTCTCAAAATTATTCCTCCTCAAATACCCCTTGATGATCACCTGCACATCTTTATTATCATCGTATGGCTTAATGACATCGTGCAGCAGCTCGTTGTTATTTTCGATAGCGCCTATCCCGGCGAATCCAAATCCAATATACCGGCCGTTCTCAACTTTGATGACCGATACTTCAGATTGTTCACGGCCATCGTCAATGATGAAAAAACTCTTATTAATGTACATGTACTTCGAGATAGCGTCAATTACCCGGTCGTTGTATTTATCAGGACTTTCCTCTCCTATACAAGCCCCGTGGCATTGTCCAATCTGCTGATGAAAGCAGGCCCCTTTTGTTTTATACAATCCACACAGTTTCTGGCACAGATCAAATTCATTGATCAGTCTCACGAGGTAATCCTTTCCCTCCCCGGCAGATGAATAAGAAGTCAGCGGCAGTTGGCCTTTCCTTATTTTTTCAATACTGAACCTGATGTAACCGTCACTGCCGGTATAGGAGAACAGTCCATAAATGAAGATGCTTCTCCTTTGTGACCGGTTATAGAGGGGTTTGTGTTTTTTGATCTCGCTGGATTCCAACAATTGGGCCACCAGGTTGCTTCCGGTAAGTTCAAAACTGATGTGATGAGCCCTGTCGCGCATTTCCAATGCCCTGCCTGTGGTATTATTGGTCATGTGAGACATGACACGTTTCCTGATATTGATGCTTTTTCCAATATATAAGATATGGCCGTCAGCATCCAAAAAATAATAGACTCCGGGAAACTCCGGCAGCTTCAGGATCTCTTCACCTGGAATATTGGAGTGGAAACCTCTCAGTGAAACATTTTCGACATCTTTTTCAATCCCAAGCAGATGTTGAAACAGTTCTGTGGTTGCCAGTGCATCCCCTCCTGCCCTGTGGCGGGCATGGTTGCTGATCCCTAAGTGTTTGCATAAGCTTGCCAGGCCATAAGATTTCAGGCCCGGCATCAGTTTTCTGCTGAGTTTTCTGGTACAGAGCGTTTTACTCCGGTAATCATAGAACAGCCTTTTGAACTCGCTCCTGATAAAATTATAGTCGAAAGATGCATTATGGGCAACAATCACTGCATCTTCGGTCATTTTAACAATCATTTTTGCCACTTCATAAAATTTAGGGGCATCTTGTACCATCTTGTCGTTTATACCGGTCAGGGCTGTGATATTGTATGGAATATGGCACTCCGGGTTGACCAGGGACTCAAAACGCTCCACGATTTTTCCCCCGTCAAACAGGTAAATAGCGATCTCGGTCACCCTGTCTGTTTTCGGGTTCAGGCCTGTTGTTTCTATGTCTACAATTGCGTACAAGGGTTGAAAATTACAAATTATTAGACATCACATTTATGTGGTGTACATCATAAATTACCAGAAAAGCCCGGTTTGTATTATGATCTTATTAAACGGCATAAATGCCGTTCCTAATTATGTGGTCTGTTTCAATTAAATCATCTGTCACCTGTCATTCCCAGGTCCAGTTTCATCTGAATAGCCCTGACCTGTTTTTGCAGTATTTTAACTGTTTCCACCAACCTATCTTTAGGCAGGTTTGGTTCGGGCATCTCAGAGCTGATAAAATGAACGAACTTCCATACTTCACGGATCTCTTTCACGTGTACTTCATAAGGTTCATAGAGTGGGTTCAGGGAGTGCAAAACCAGCTTATCCCCTGTCTTAATCCTGTTCTCCACGATCTTGAACACAACCCCGTCGTCAAGTGTCAGGATGATGTATGGATAGTTGCTTCTGATGAAGTACCAGTCGTCTACATATTCGCCGGTAACAAAGGATTTGTCGGGTATGGGGAACATAGAATCGCCACTGACCTGGAAGGTGCGGTATTTCCGGTCCCTGGAAAGAAACGGAAGCTGAAAGGCCGGTAGCACCCTGATGTATTCCGGATCTGCAAAGCCGCTGGCATAGCCTGCCTTGGCTTTCTCGTTCACAAGTTCGATGTTCTCGATGTTTTCGCTGTCGACGGTGGTGGCCAGCACCCTCAGTTTGCTGCCTGTGATGAAGACATCGTAGCCTCTTTCAAGCTGAGAGAGCTCACTTTCAAGCAGTCCCGGCAGGTTTACCTTGATCAGGGTATCAATGGATATCCTGAAGAATTTCGAAAAAGCCACCAGGGTTTCCATATTGGGCTGGGCGATGCCGTTCTCGTACCCACTCAGGGTAGAGCGTTTCATTTGCAGTGAGAAGGCTATGTCGTCTTGCGTGCGGCCGAGTCGCTTGCGGAGGAGTTTGATGTTTGATTTGAAGTACATAGGTTTATAGTTATTAACGCGAATTAAGAGTTGAACTGCATTGATAATTAATAGTTCAACCCCTTGGGGGTTGTGGATAGAGCATGTATCACTTTCCCCGAGCTTCGCACGGGGTTATTATTGTTTTTGTCTTTCAGACAAACTTATCCCGAAGGGATTTAATAAAAATAGCCATGGGTGTAACCCGTGGATAATCAGAACGCAACAATAAGAACCCTGCAAAGGGTTCAACCCTTGATTCGCATTATTAGTTGCAGAATGAAAAAAAACCTTCAAAAAAACTTGCATTTTATCAAAAATATGATTAATTTGTAGTCAAAATAATGATTAAATTTTAATCAAAGGTAATATAAAAGATAGTTAAAAGTCAAGGAAAAAGTGAAAAAAATTGGTTTAATCACGAATTTAATGGAAGGCGGGAGAAGAAAGTCCGAAGTCGGAAGACGGAAGACCGAAGACGCAAGGTGTAAGGCGTGAGAAAAAGTTGGGCGTTGGGAGGCGGAAGATGTGAGTTGTCAAAAAACTCCGGACTTCCGACTTCGGACTTCAAACCCTTTTCCATTAAAATAATGGTAATTCCAAAAAATTAAATGATAAACAATCTCCGGAATATTGTCCATTTCGACCTGGACACCTTTTTCGTGTCAGTGGAGCGCCTGATGAACAGCCGCCTGGCCGGCAAGCCTGTCATCATTGGGGGCACCTCCGACCGGGGGGTGGTTTCCAGTTGCAGTTATGAGGCCCGGCAGTACGGGGTACATTCGGCCATGCCCATGAAAACGGCCCGGATGCTATGCGGTGATGCCGTCATCATCCGGGGCGACATGGATATCTACTCGCGCTATTCCAACATGGTCACGGAGATCATCGCTGAGCGGGCGCCGCTATACGAGAAAGCTTCCATCGATGAGCATTATATTGACATCACCGGGATGGATCGCTTTTTCGGTTGCCTGAAATGGACGCAGGAGCTTCGGAGGGATATCATAAAACATACCGGGCTGCCGATCTCTTGCGGCCTGTCGGTCAACAAAACCGTATCCAAAATTGCCACCGGGGAAGCCAAGCCCAATGGCGAGCTGGAAGTCCCGGTAGCGCAGGTACACTCTTTTCTGAACCCCCTGTCCATCAGGAAGGTCCCGATGATCGGGGGAAAGGCCTACCAGCTGCTGCGGTCGATGGGGATCTCCACCATTGAGACACTCAGCCATATACCACCGGAGATGATCGTTAAGGTGCTGGGAAAGAACGGGATCATCATCTGGAAAAAAGCCAACGGGGTCGACCCCACCCCTGTGAAACCCTATTCCGGGCGAAAATCCATGGGCTCAGAGATCACTTTTGAGACCGATACCATCGACGTAGCGAAGATCCGGCAGGTCATCTCAGGCAAGGTGGAGCAACTGGCCTTCAAACTCCGGAAAAAAGAGAAACTGACTTCCTGCGTGACCGTTAAAATAAGGTATTCGAATTTCGACACCCACACCTTGCAGAGACGCATACCCTATACCTCGTTCGATCATGTCCTGAACAACGTAGCGCTGGAGCTCTTCGACAAGCTTTACCAGCGCAGGATGCTCATCCGGCTGGCAGGAGTCAGGTTCAGCCACCTGATCAGCGGCGTCCAGCAACTCGATATGTTCGAGGATACCCCGGAGATGATCAGCCTCTACAATGCCATGGACAGGATACGGTTGCGGTACGGGAAGAAGGCGGTGCGGAGAGCAGTGGGCATTGAGAGTTGAGATTTGAGAGAAGCCGGAAGTCCGAAGTCGGAAGACCGAAGAAGGGAGACGGAAGTTACTTCGGACTTCGGTCTTCGGACTCCGGACTAAACAACAACAACAACCATTAGCCAACAGTGTACTTAAACGCGCACACATACTACAGCTTACGCTACGGGACATTGTCGCCGGAGAAGTTGACAATGCTGGCACAGAAGCATCATGTGCAGGTTCTGGGACTTACGGACATCAACAACTCCACCGGTGTCATAGACTTTGTGAGGCTGTGCAGGGAAGCCGGTATCAGGCCGCTGGCCGGGATAGAGTTCAGGCATAACAACACCCCATTATATACGGGCCTGGCAAAAAACAACGAAGGCTTCCGTGAACTGAACGAGTTCCTGTCGGAACACAATATCAGCAAGACTCCCCTGCCCGCCCGTCCGACACCACTCAATAACTGCTATTTCATCTATCCCTTTGGAAGCAGCACGGCAAAGAAATTAAAAGAAAGCGAATTCATTGGGATCAGGCCTTCACAGGCCGGGAAGCTCTTCTCTTCGGAATTCAGGCATGAACAGTCGAAACTCGTGGTGCAGCAACCCATAACTTTTGCAGATAAAAAAGAAGCCTTCCTGCATAAGAACCTGAGGGCCATTCACAATAATACCCTCATCACCAAACTCAGTCCGCACGACCTGGCGGCTCCCGATGAGATGATGTGGCCCGTGGAGCAACTGCTGAAGGCCTTTCAGGATTATCCGCAGATCATCAAAAACACAGAAAAGCTGGCAGGGGATTGCAGCATTGATTTTGACTACCAATCCGTGAAAAACAAGAAGACTTTCACCGGGAGCCGGTACGATGACAGGATACTGTTAGAAAAGCTGGCCCGGGACGGCCTGGATTACCGTTATGGCAAGCACAACAGGGAGGCTCCGGAACGTGTAAAGAAGGAGTTGGAGATCATCCACAAAATGGGTTTTTCAGCTTATTTCCTGATCGCCTGGGATATCATCAGGTATTCCATGTCGAGAGGGTTTTATCATGTCGGGCGTGGAAGCGGTGCTAACAGCGTAGTTGCTTATTGCCTGAAGATCACAAATGTTGACCCTATTGAGTTAAACCTTTACTTTGAACGTTTCATCAACCCGAAAAGGAGCAGTCCGCCCGATTTCGACATCGACTATTCCTGGAAAGAGCGGGATGCCGTCCAGGATTATATTTTTAAAAGGTACGGCAAGAAGCACACTGCCCTGCTGGGGGCCATGTCTACTTTCAAAGGCAAATCCATCTACCGGGAGCTCGGCAAGGTTTACGGCCTTCCGAAGAAAGAGATCGACGAGCTGATCAGCCGGCCCGATGCCGGCATCAACAGTAATCACATCACCCGGCAGATCCACGGGATCGCCCGGATGATGGTCGACTTCCCGAACATCAGGAGCATCCATGCCGGCGGTATCCTGATCTCTGAAGAGCCGGTCACATACTATACGGCACTCGACCTGCCGCCAAAAGGCTTTCCCACCACGCAGTGGGACATGTATGTGGCAGAAGACATCGGGTTTGAGAAGTTCGACATACTCAGCCAGCGGGGCATCGGACATATCCGTGAATGTGCTGAAATCATCGCATACAACCGGGGGATCAGGGTGGATGTGCACGATATAAAAAAGTTCAAGCAAGACCCGAAAGTCATACGGCAACTGAAAAATGGAGAGACCAACGGCTGTTTTTACATTGAGAGCCCGGGCATGCGGGGACTTTTGAAGAAGCTGCGCTGCGACAACTACCTGACCCTGGTGGCGGCCAGCTCCATCATCCGCCCCGGCGTCTCCAGGTCGGGCATGATGCGTGAATATATCCACCGCTTCCACCATCCGGACCGGTTCAAATATATCCATCCGGTGATGCGGGAGCAATTGGAAGAGACATATGGCGTGATGGTTTACCAGGAAGATGTGCTGAAGGTCTGCCATCACTTTGCAGGCCTCGACCTGGCCGATGCGGATGTGCTGAGACGTGCCATGAGCGGGAAGTTCAGAAGCAAAAAAGAGTTTACCAGGATCGTCCACAAGTTCTTCAGTAACTGCAAGGCAAAAGGGTACCCGGATAAGATCACCCGGGAGGTATGGCGGCAGATCGAATCTTTTGCCGGCTATTCTTTCTCGAAAGCCCATTCCGCCTCTTATGCAGTGGAAAGCTTCCAGAGCCTGTACCTGAAAACCCATTACCCGCTTGAGTTCATGGTAGCCGTGATCAATAACTTCGGAGGCTTTTTTAGACGGTGGGTCTATTTTAACGAGGCCGGCAGGTGCGGTGCGGAGATCCATCTCCCCTGCGTAAACAACAGCAATTACAAGACCAACATCAGGGGGAACAGGATATACATCGGGTTCATCCATATCGACAGCCTGGAGACAAAGACAGGAAAGCAGGTACAGCTCGAGCGGGAAAAGCACGGAGTATATGTTTCAGTGGAGGGTTTCATTGCCCGGGTCGGCGTGGGCCTGGAGCAGCTTATATTGCTTGTGAGGATCGGCGCTTTTCGATTTACAGGAAAACCGAAGGCCCTGTTGCTGTGGGAGATACATTTACTCCTGGGAAAAGGCCGGCCCGTCACCCGGAGCCCTTCGCTGTTCCGGGAACCGGCCAGAAAGTTTTCTTTGCCCCGCCTGGAGCACCATGTGCTGGAAGATGCCTATGATGAGATAGAGTTGCTGGGGTGGCCGGTGACCCTCTCCTGGTTCGACCTGCTGAAGACCTCCTTCCGCGGGGAGATCAAAGCCCGGGAGATGATGGATCATGTGGACAGGATGGTACGGATGGTGGGCAGCCTGGTGACCATCAAATACGTGCGGACGGTGAAACGGGAGATCATGCATTTCGCAGCCTTCCTGGATGAGGAGGGTGAATTCTTTGACACAGTGCATTTCCCGGCCTCCCTGCTGCATTATCCCTTCAAAGGCTATGGTGTTTACCTGATACTGGGAAAAGTCGTTCAGGAGTTCGGTTTCCCCAGCCTCGAGGTGGAGAAGATGGCGAAGCTGCCTTTGAAGGCGGACCCGAGGGCGTGAAGCGTGAGAGGTGAATGGTGAGTGGTAAAGTGTGAAAGGAGAGTTGAGGGCTTAGAGTTGAGATGTAAAAGTCCGAAGTCGGAAGACCGAAGGCGTGAGTAGCGAGGGAGCGACAGGGCGAGATGTGAGTGGCGGATGGCAAATAAATTGTAAATTGTAAACTGTAAATTGTAAACTGTAAATCCCCTCAGTTCACTTTAAGTACTGCTTAAATGCCACCTTATTAATTATTATCATATATTTGGGGCCTTGATCAGTTATATTAATTATTAAAAACAAAATAATTATGTTACAAAAATTACTTTTTAGCTTTATTTTCATTTTCTTCTCCCTATGGGTTATGGGGCAAAATGCATGGATCAATGAAATCCATTACGACAACTATCTTGGAGATGTGGATGAAACCGTGGAAGTGGTGATCGAAAACGCCGGCAGCTATACGCTGTCCGACTTTCAGATCGATCTATACAATGGCAGTGCAACTGTATTAACTGTTTACAACACCAAGACCCTGGATGCATTTACAACTGGCAATACCGTGAATAACTTCACCATATATTATTTCGTTTACCCTACTAATGGTATTCAGAACGGCGCTCCCGACGGGCTATGCCTCAGTTATCAGGGCACGGTCATCACAGGGCAGTTTCTTAGCTATGAAGGCACTTTTACAGCAGCCGATGGCCCTGCATCAGGAATGACATCTACAGATATAGGTGTCTCTGAAAGCAGCAGCACACCAGTAGGGTTCTCATTACAGTTATCCGGGGCTGGAACTGTGTATTCCAGCTTCACCTGGCTACCGCCAGCCCTGGCTACTTCCGGGGCGTTAAACACCGGCCAGACTTTTGGTGCCGCTACCGGGCCTGACAACCCAACTAACTTCTATGCAACAGCTTTTTCTACCACCCAAATAAACCTTGTCTGGATTCAAAATGGCAATAGTGATGATGTTATGGTTGCCTGGTCGCCTGATGGAACTTTTGGCACTCCTGTTGACGGAACATCTTATAGCCCGGGAGATACAATTCCGGGGGGAGATACAGTATTATACAAAGGCTCTGCTATGTTTTATAACCACACGGGCCTTAGCGAGGATTCCACCTACTATTACAAAGCCTGGTCGGTAGATGGGTCCAATAACTATTCCAGTGGCGTAACCGATGATGCCACCACACTGAAAGATGAACCATCGAACCATGTGATGAGTTTCTTAACCGGAACGCAATACCCAGGTTCCATACCGCTTACCTGGAATGATAACAACGGGGCTGTTGAGGCCGACAGGTTTCTGATCCTGATAAATGAAACCGGGATATTTACGCCCCCCACCGATGGAACTGCTGAAAATGATGATACAAATGTCTCGGACGGCTCCGGCAAGAAAAATGTTGATAATGGAGATGAGCAATATTTATGGACGGGATTGAAACAAAGTACAGTCTATTATTTCATTATCTACCCTTACACAAATTACGGTACTGACGTTAACTACAAGATTGGTTTACCGGTTCCGGTTAACAGTGCCACAACGACAACTTCGTCTGTGACTGCCGGTGATATTATTATTGTCGAGGTTATGAAAGACCCATCAGATACTACTGATGCATTGGGAGAATGGTTTGAAATTTACAATACGACTGGCTCTGTCATTGATATCAACAGATGGTTGATCAAAGATGTAGATTTCGATAGCCTTACCATAAGTAATGGAGGACCTTTGAATGTGCCTGCTAACGGGTTTCTTGTGCTTGGCAGAAACAGTGACCTGGCTGCAAATGGAGGGGTTCCGGTTGATTTTGTTTATTCAAATCTCTATTTGGGCAATACAGCTGATGAATTGCTGCTTGTTACCGATTTTCTCCTGCTGGTTGACAGTATCGGATGGGACGGAGGGCCAAACTGGCCCAATCCGACCGGAGCTTCCATGGTTTTCACCGGCATTATCACGGATGACAATAATCTTGGTGTTAACTGGTCAACGGCTGTTGCCCGGGAAAAGAGCTATGACAATACAAATTTTACGGGTGATCACGGTTCTCCTAAAACAAACGGTATCTATCAAAGCCTGAACGGATCCACAACATGGACGGGAACGGGCAACTGGAGTGAAGGCAATGCCCCCGGATTCAGCAACTGGGCCAACGGCGCGCCAGGCCCCAAAACAGATGTGACCATCGACGGTGATTGTACAGTTGACCTGGATGCGTTAACACCTGCATCCTGCGCGGATCTGTTAATAATCAACCCGAAGACATTAACCGTACCTCCAACCAAGGCAATTACCGTTAACGGGACTTTTACCAAGTAGGAATCGGTGTGTATATGTAAAGTTTAGGAGTTTTTTAGTTGTAGTATTCCTTTACCCAGGCAACCAATTGGTTTTCAGTCATGCTGTCGGCAGTTCTTACGGCAAGTAATTTACTGCTTATTTTACTATTCTCAAGTATCATTTTTTCAAGATCGGTTTTCATTTCTGCCGGACCGAACAGTACTATTTCATCGGAATTTTTAATTTCGAAGACGATTTTTTTAAGGTATTTTGCCGTTTGTTTTTTAATACGGTTCTTTTTTTTGTTTTCCAGGCTAAGAAACTGACCGCCGAACCTGCCAAACTTTTTGCCTTCGCCGGGTATCCTTTCTCTGATAGTAATATTTGATTCAAGGTATTTGATTGTGTGTTTGCCTTCGGAAAGGTTGATTATTATGGCTTTTTCTTTGTCAAGCCAAATTCCGGTTTGCTTTTTCATATCCTGATGTTTTTTACAATAACATATTCATATTTACAATTGTCTTAGCATATAACCTGACTTGATGTAGCGATGTAACGATGTAGCGATTTAGCGATATTCGAAGTTGGGTGCAAAATCGCTACGTCGTTAAATCGTTACATCGCCCAATCGTTAAATCTCTTTCCCGCTCCCATGCCTTGCAGCCTCAATTCATCCGTACTCCTAATGTCGTGTTCAGGGACAATCCTTTGCCCTACTGGCTTTAACAAGTCCGGGCCATCTGCCCGGGGATTTTTTATCTTCGGGTCTATCGGATAAGCGTTCATTAGCTCTGCCGGGTATGGCTGCAGCATCCGGGTGACATCCGATAATGGGAGTTCGTTGCTGAGCCAGGATTTTTCGTATTTTCGATGGAGGATCACCGGAGAACGGTGATGCGGAAGCTTCTGCAACAGGCTGTTGGCTATCGTTGTGATGATGCAAAAGGAGTACACCACTTCTCCTGTTTCCCTGTCTGCCCAGGTATCCCACAGTCCGGCAAAGGCAAAGGGCCGTTCCCCGTATCTGAGGTAAACCACGAAAGGTTTGCTCAGCTTTTCCTTTTCAGTTCCTTCAATAAAGGCATCGGCGATAATTAGGCAACGTTGCGAACGTACCGGTTTACGAAATGCCGGCTTGGTGATGATACCCTTAGCACCCTTATATTCCGGGTTATTCTCTTTGTTGTGATCCCCTTCTGCCCGGGCGTTCAAGAGATACATCGGTTTCTTTGCCCAGAAAGGGGTCATCCCGAAACGGAACAGGCTCAATTCCCGGGGATTTTCGTTCGTGATGACCGGTGCGTACTGCCCGGGTGAGATATTATACCCGGGCCTGTAATCAAAACCATCCGGTGCCGTTACATTGAACCGCTTTTCAATGGTCTCGATCTTCTGCGCCAATACATAACGACCGCACATCTCACTTGACCGGCCATAGAATCGCCGTTTCCCATTTAGCCGAATCGGGTTCCTGAGAGGGGTCTGTGACGTATAATTCTATCGGGCCACCGGCCTCTTCAAGATTGTTTTTCTTGATGTATTCCTGAATGGCATTATACATATATTCCGACTGGTCATACGGACCGTAATGAATACCTGCCACTACTGTCGTTTCAGGTGTTTCCCTCAGTTTGATAAGGTCTGTACCTTCAACCATTTGCCTGACGGAAATACCACAATCAAAGCTTGCAGTCATATTTTCTTCATCCCAGCTGTTCCATATAGCAAACGGATTCCCATAATCCTCGATTTCATTCTCCAGAATAAATTTTTCAAGGGCGGTGAAATTCTTTTCCATTTTATCTTTTATCTCTGCAAAAGATCCGGAATCAGCGATGTATGCAATGATCCTGTTATTCAATTCCAACACGTACAAATGCGGTGTTGCCTTGTCTTTTTTTGACATCTTCACATTCTCTGACTTATCCGGGTGTTTCATATTGCAGACAAGCGGAAGGTTTTTGGGACTCATCTTCATGGCCTCGCAATGCTCCTTGATGCTGGCCAGTCCTTTGGCATACAAACTGTTTAAATGACTTTTCATGAGGGCATAAATTACCCGTTCGAAAGGATAGCTTGCTTCGTCGTCATACCCCCAGGTGACCCTGGTTTTATTTTCTTCCATCTCCTCAAAGGCAAAATAGGTGTCAGATTTTCCCTTGTCCGCGAAATAAAGCTCCATCACAATTGTTTCAAAAGGATCACTTTCAATGATGATCATGGAGCCTGTCCCTCCTTTTTCACTATTCCATTTGTAGACCGCTCCAACCCCGCTGACAGGGCCCTCATAAACGTGCTCCATATCAGGAACATCATCATCAAATGGCGACCAGTTTTCCCAATGTTGCAAATTGTTCACCTGGTTGAAAGGACACATAATGTGCGTGTTAACCACGGCCGATTGTTCAATATGGAACTGCTTTGGGAGCAAGGCCGCAATGAGCAGGAATAACAATACCAGTATGAGTATTATCACTCCAATGACTTTTAATGCTTTCATGATTTCATTTTTTTAATTAAGGAATGAATATTTAGTTATTAATAGCATATATGAAATAAGATAGTAAATGCGAGTATAAAGATAATATTTTTCCTTTGTTATTTCTGGTGTGGCATTAAAAAAAAGCCGGCTTTCAGGGCCGGCTCTTCTTTTATCGTTTGAAAATTCTATTTTACTTTATCAACAATGGCTTTGAACGCTTCCGGGTGGTTCATGGCCATGTCGGCAAGAACCTTGCGGCTGAGATCAATGTTATTTTTCCTGAGTTTGTCCATGAACACTGAATAGGACATCCCGTGTTCACGGGCTCCGGCGTTGATCCGCTGGATCCATAAGGCCCTGAAAGTCCTTTTCTTGTTTCTCCTGTCGCGATATGCATACTGCAATCCTCTTTCGTACGCGTTTTTGGCGACTGTCCAGACGTTTTTTCTGCGTCCGAACTGGCCACTGGTGCGCTTTATGATTTTTTTGCGCCGGGCCTTTGCTGCTACTACGTTTACTGAACGTGGCATATTAATTCCTCCTTTTTTTTACTTCAGCGCCCCCATATGGGGATCTTTGGTGCTGACAGTAAGTTAAACTTCATTTAATTAGATCATTTTTTTCACATTCTTTGTATCAGCCTTGCTGACGGTAGTGAAATAGCCAAGGTTACGTTTCCGCTTCTTTGACTTTTTTGTAAGAATGTGACTCTTGTAAGCTTGTTTACGCTTCAATTTTCCGGATCCGGTAAGGGAAAACCTTTTTTTTGCACCGGATTTCGTTTTCATCTTTGGCATTTTTCTAAATTTACTATTTATTTATATGTAGTTTCCCGCAGATTTACTTATAAGTTACGCAGATACTGCAGAGAAAAAATTTAAACAATCTCTGAAAACTATTTCTTCGGGGCGATCATCATAATCATTCGTTTGCCTTCCATCTTGGGGAGCATCTCAACTTTACCATATTCTTCCAGTTCCTGGGCAAACCTCAGGAGCACGATCTCACCCTTTTCCTTATATATGATGCTCCTCCCCTTAAAAAACACATCCACCTTTACCTTTGCCCCATCCTGCAAGAATTTCATTGCATGTTTCAGCTTGAAATTGAAATCATGGTCATCGATGTTGGGACCCAGACGGATCTCTTTGACCACTACCTTCGCCGTTTTTGCTTTGATCTCTTTTTGTTTCTTCTTTCGTTCGTAAAGGAATTTTTTGTAATCGATGACCTTGCAGACCGGAGGGTTGGCTGTTGGAGATATTTCCACCAGATCCAGCCCCTCGTCGTCAGCAATTTGAATGGCCTCTTTCAAGTTAAAGATTCCGCTTTCAATGTTTTCACCAACAACCCTCACAACAGGTGCAGTGATTTTTTCATTGATCTTAAAAGGCTCTTCTTTCCTTTTAAAGCTCCTCCTGACAAAATGTCTACGGGGATGAAATGATTTTGCTATAACGTGTCCTCCCTTATTTATTTATAAATTGTAAACTGTAAATTGTAAAACGTAAATTGTAAACCGTAAATTATTGTCACTCTTTAACCATTATCAAACATCTTGCCAATTTCTTTCCTGATCATCTCAACAAACTCCGGCACGGTGAATGTTCCGACATCGCCCTGGCCCTGCTTCCGAACCGATACCGTCTCTTCATTTTCTTCCCTCTCCCCTACTATCAACATGTATGGTGTCTTTTTCAACTCGGCATCCCGGATCTTCCGGCCCGTTTTCTCGCTGCGTTCATCAATGAGGGCGCGAATATCCGAATTTTGCAGCAAATTTAAAACTTTTTCGGCATAATTTTGATATTTTTCACTGATTGGTAATATGATAGCCTGTTCCGGGGTTAACCATAAGGGGAATTTGCCGGCGCTGTGCTCAAGCAATACAGCTACAAAACGTTCCATCGACCCAAAGGGGGCCCTGTGGATCATAATGGGCCTGTGTTTTTCGTTATCACTGCCGGTGTATTCAAGTTCAAACCTGTCAGGCAGGTTATAATCCACCTGTATGGTGCCCAACTGCCACTCACGCCCCAGGGCATCCTTTACCATGAAATCCATCTTGGGACCATAGAAAGCCGCCTCCCCATCGATTACAATATAGTTCAGACCGCTCTCTTCAGCCACCTCCAGAATCGCCTTTCAGCCTTTTCCCAGTTTTCATCAGAGCCTATATACTTCTCCTTGTTCCCGGTATCACGCAACGATATCTGGGTTATAAAATCTGTAAAATCCAGGGCTTTAAAGATCTGTATTACAATGTCGATCACACCTTTGAATTCGTCTTTCAGTTGCTCAGGAGTGCAGAAAATGTGAGCATCATCCTGTGTGAATCCGCGTACCCTGGTCAGGCCATGCAGCTCCCCGCTTTGTTCATAACGGTATACCGTACCGAATTCAGCGATCCGGTAAGGCAGATCCCTGTACGACTTCGGAGTGCTCTTGTAGATCTCACAATGATGCGGACAGTTCATTGGTTTAAGGAAGTACTGTTCTCCTGCTATTGGTGTGTCGATGGGTTGGAATGAGTCTTTTCCGTATTTCTGAAAATGTCCTGAAAGTTTAAATAATTCTACCTTCCCGATATGTGGTGTGATAACTTGCTGGTAACCGGCTTTTTTCTGCAAGGCTTTCAGGAAGTTCTCAAGCCTTTCGCGCAACTCTGCACCCTTGGGCAACCACAATGGAAGCCCTGAACCTACCATTTGAGAAAATGTAAATATTTCGAGTTCCCGGCCCAGCAGCCTGTGATCGCGTTTTTTAGCTTCCTCAAGCATTTCCAGGTATGCGGTAAGCTCTTTTTGCTTTGGAAATGTTATGCCATAGATACGGGTGAGCATTTTCCGGTTCTCATCCCCTCTCCAGTATGCACCTGCCACTTTCAGAAGTTTTACGGCTTTGATGGGTGATGTATCCGGCAGGTGCGGGCCCCTGCAAAGATCTGTAAAGGTACCGGATTCATATAAGGTGATATCTCCATCTTCCAATTCACCGATCAGTTCCAGCTTATATTCGTCACCTTTCTTTTTAAAAAATTCCAGGGCTTCTTCTTTGGATATTTCTTTTCTTGTAAAATGCTGCTTTTCCCTGGCAAGCTGAATCATTCTCTCCTCTATCACCTGAAGGTTTTCATCAGAGATTGAATGATCTCCAAAATCGATGTCGTAATAAAAACCATTCTCTATATCCGGGCCAATCCCAAACTTCGCACCGGGATATAACTGCTCGATAGCTTCCGCCATCAGGTGGGCTGCAGAATGCCAGACAGTAGCTTTCCCTTCTTTGTCATTCCAGGTAAAGAACTTTACCTCAGCATCTTCAAATATTGGCCGTACAGCATCCCTGACTTCCCCATTTACCGAAGCAGCCAAAACATTCCTGGCCAGTCCTTCGCTTATACTACGTGCAATGTCCAGCCCTGTAACGCCTGCTTCATACTGTCTCACAGTCTTATCCGGAAATGTAATATTGATCATAAAAATATACCTCCTGCAAAAAAAATTGGGTGCAAAGATACATTTTTTCTTATTTGTTTTGAGCTAATCCATGAATCTGTAAGAAAATTTGCCGGCAATCTATAATCTGCAGTAAAGAGTATCCGGTAAACATCTGAAATTATGCTTCTATCCTTGACTTTCCAGATTGATATTATTATCTTTACCCATTGTAATGAAACGTAACCCTTACAAGTTACGAGTTACGAATTGCGAACAAACCCGTAATTCGTAATTCCTAATTCCTAATTCCTAATTATTCAAATATGAAACCAAATTACTTATCAATCAAGCTTTTAATAGCCGTATTATTAATTTCTGCATTGCATTCCCTGCAGGCACAAAATTCAAGTTTTACCATCAGCTTTGACCAGGATGATTTTGTGCTGAAGCCCTCTCACGAATTTACACAAATTGAATTCATTAGCTCCGGATATTTTATGAAAACAGAGCCGGGTGAACCGGCTTTGCCATACCTGCCTGTAAATTTTGCAGTGCCATACGGAGCTGAATTTGTTAGTGTAGAATATACTTATGATACTGTTCTGTTTGCTGAGCACATAAAGATCAAACCTACACAACATTTAGTTCCAATTAAACCCATTGCTATTGAACCGCAAGAGGTGAAACCATTGAAAGAAATATATAACGCTGCTGAATCTTATCCAAAAAATATTGTTTTGTACACTTCTGCCCAATTCATGAGCAGCTATCAGTTTTTTACCTTCGATGTGTCTCCCTTTATGTATTTGCCTCTTCAAAATCGTGTTTATCTGGTGAAAGATCTGCATGTCACGGTTTCTTATAATCCGGATCCTGAAAACTCAAATACCAACCGATATGACGATGGGACTTTTTATGATATTTTAAAAAATGAAGTGATAAACCCAACAGACCTAAACCCTGGAAATATTGACAATAAGGGTTCTGCAAATACGAATATCAATTATTTAATTATTACGAGTGATTCATTGGCAGGTGCTTTTCAACCCCTGGCCGACTGGAAAAATCAAAAAGGGATCAGGACTGAGATTGTTACAACCGAGCATATATATTCTCATTACCAGGGCGCTACGCCGCAGTTGAAACTAAAGCAATGCATTTACAATTATTACTTGAACAAAGGAACCGTATTTGTTCTATTAGGCGGCGATATAAACATAATACCAGTACAAAGATGTTATGCATGGGCGCTAGGTGGAGATAATACAATACCTACTGATCTATATTACTCCTGCTTTGATGGTGCATTTGACTGGGATTTCAATAGAAATAAAATATTTGGGGAAACAACGGACAACGTTGACCTTGCTCCCGAGGTTTTTATTACACGAGCCCCCGTAAAAACGATATTGCATACAAGTGCATTTGTTGATAAGACTTTGAATTATGAACAAAATCCCCCGCTTGACAATTTCGCAAATGAAATGTTGAATTTTGGTGTTGAACTTTTTGGATCATGGGGCGGAAAATGTGATGCCGCATGGAAAACCGCAAGGGTTTTTGATGATTATGTTGACCCATACTGGAATGGAAATCATCATAGCTTTTATGATATTGACTCGAGTGGCACATCATATATTATAAATGATAGTCTGGTAAAAAGTCAGATCAATGAGGGCTATAATTTTCTGTTTATGACATCACACGGTTATCCACAGGAATGGAAATCAGGAAATGCTCCTTTCTTTACTATTGATGATGTATATGAACTAAATAATATTGATCAACAAGGAATTATTGTTACTATTGCCTGCATGACAAATGCTTTTGATGATATTATTTTTTATGACATAATGACCGGCTATCCTGATCTGTATGATTCCTGCCTTAGTGAAGCATTTTTAAGATATCAGAATGGTGGCGCTGTTGCTTATCATGGATGTTCCAGAGAAGGGCTTGGCATAACTGATCCAACGAATAATCTGGGACCTTCTTTCCTGTACTCTGCTAACTTTTTCAAAAGTTTATTCAGGGGTCAGCCATTTGACAATAAATATAAACTTGGGGCTGTTGCGACCACAACTAAAATTCATTACATCGGTCCATCTTCCTGCGATGGTGCTTACAGGTGGTTACAATTTGGTTTGAACACCCTGGGGGATACTGAACTGGATGTATTAACAGGTGATCCGTCAACACTTAATTTAGCTTGTCCCGATTCTATTCCCTTGGGCAATTTGCAAACTATTGTGATCAGTACCGGCGAACCCCGGGTAAATATCTGTTTATCCAATGGTGAAGATGTTTTTATGACAGGTGTAACTGATAATTCCGGGAACTTTTCATGTATTCCGTCACCTCTTTCAGCCCAACCGGTAATTGTTACAGCAACAGCTCATAATAAGATCTTTGCCACTGATACTTTAAAGGTTGGCGAACCTGAAGGTGCAGTCGTTTTCTTAGATAACTATTCGGTGGATGCCAATGGAGATTCAATAATTGCTTATTGTGAGAATGCCGATGTTTCAATAACTTTAAAAAATATTGGTATAGACACTGCATCTAATATAGCTATCCGGTTTTTTGAAGATGATGATTATATAGTTTTGAATATTGACAGTGATTCAGTCGGAACAATCCCTCCGGGTGAAAGTGTTACAAAAGTAAATGCCTTTAATTTTGATGTAAATTGTTATGTTCCTGATAAATATTCTTTTGAGTTTGATGCGATAATAACCGACAGTGCATCCCAAAGAAACACAACGCTCGATTTTATTGCTTATGCCCCTGAAATTGAAATCACAGATATTAAGGTACAATGTGGCAATTACCCTACAATAAGACCAGACGACTCTGCAAGTATTTTTGTTAAGATCCAAAACAATGGCGGTGCCGGAGTTCATGATTTAGAAGCTTTACTCTCATCCACTTTAGTTTTTATGTATGATTTTCAGGACAGCATAACCCAACTTAATGCCTGTCAGGATACCTTGTTAAGTTATGCAGGGTATAATAGTGAAAACCCAATTGGCACATTGTTGAACTTTATACTTGAAATGAATGCTGATGGCTATGCTACTGCTGGATCGTTTCAGTTACAGGTGATCGATTCACTTGAGAATTTTGAAACAGCCGATTTTACACTTTATCCATGGAATTTGAATATGGGTGTTTCGGAATGGACCATTGATTCGGTAAATGCATATGATGGCCGGTATTGTGCAAGGTCAGGAATGTTGTTACCAGGCGAAAAATCAATTATTGAGCTTGAACTGGATGTATTACAAGATGGATATATTAGTTTTTATAAAAAAACATCATACGAATCCTTATCAATGAATTACCTGGTTTTTTATATCGATAGTGTTTTGCAGGACTATTGGTGCGGAAATATCGACTGGAGTAAAGAAGTATTTCCTGTTTCTGCCGGAATTCATACTTTCAAATGGGAATACTATAAGGAATTGAGGGTTCTCAACGATTCAACTGATTGTGTTTGGATTGATTATATTGCATTCCCATCCGTATCCGTTGTCAGCTCTATAGAAGAGATCATAACAGAAGCTGATTATTTCTCCATTTATCCGAATCCCAATAATGGGATATTTAACGTTGTTGTTAATCCCGGGATAACAGGAAATTTTTCTGTTGAAATTTTTAATCTGCAAGGACAAAAGATCTTTCAGGAAAATATGCCAGGTAAAAGTGAGAAACCTTCAAAACAAATTAATCTTGGCCCGGTTGCCAGGGGAATATATTTAATTAAGATACAGAGCAATAAAATAGTTGAAGTGGCAAAAATATTAGTCAACTGATCAAATAAGTAAAAATTGTAAACGTATGAAAATAAAATACCTCGGTTTCTTAGCGATAGCTTTTCTTATATTCGCTTGCGATCAAACATCAACCAAAAAAGATAAT
>DAOWEV010000069.1 GCA_030638325.1 Bacteroidales bacterium | reverse complement strand
CCACGGCCGGATACATTTTACTTTATTCCCGATATGGGAGCATATGAATATCCTGATACATGTATTAATCCTGGAATAATTGATTTTAATCACGTAAAAAATGCATCAATTGGTATTTATATTTATCCGAATCCAGCTAATGGAATGATGAATATCGAATATCGAATATCGAATGTCGAAGTGGTTGGTTTAAGTGTTTTTGACATTCATGGTAAAGAGATAACCACGCTGGTTAATGAAACACAAGCAGCCGGGGAATATGCTGTTCGTTTTGATGCTTCCGGGCTCCCGGCCGGCTTATATTTGTTAAGGTTGCAGGCAGGTCAGCAAGTAGCCTCTGGGAAGATCATTAAGATGAAGTAGATCGAACATTACATCGAAGATTGAATCTGCCTTTCTCCGGGAGAACTACTCTTCGATTTGCTAACGGATCCCGGCCTGCGCTGGGAAGACAGTTCTTCAGTTCGCTGACAGATCCCGGCCTTCGCCGGGATGACGTGATGATTGCACGATTGGGCGATTGTACGACATAGCGATATTCGAAATGTACATCACTTCGTTCAATCTTATACGTCGCGCAATCGTGCAACCGCTCAATAAAAAATGCCGCTAGCTGTTATAGCGGCATTTTTCGTATATTTACACTTTGATCGTCTTACACCGAGCCATGAATAAGTGTATTAAAATAGCTGTATTGATAGTGATCATGCTTATTCATTCTATTGGGATCATTTACTCTCAAACCGAACAATACAAATTCCGTCACCTTACTACTAAGGATGGACTCTCCTCCCATTATGTTAATTGCATCACAAAAGATTCCAGGGGATTCATGTGGTTCGGTACGGAGGATGGATTGAATCGTTTCGATGGATACAACATAGTGGAATATAAACACATTCAGCATGATAGTACTTCGCTGTCTGACAATGCTGTTATTTCAATTTTAGAGTTAGACCCTGGCCATTTGCTGGTTGGTACCGCATGGGGCGGGTTGAATCTATTTGAAAAAACCACCGAAAAATTTGCTTACTTTAAAAATCAGCCAGGAGATCATAACAGTTTAAGTCAAGACAGGATTAACGTCATTTACAGGGACAACCAGGGACTGATCTGGATTGGAACCAACGATGGATTAAATCTGTTTGATCCTGACTCGGGAACATTTGAAGTATTTAAGCAGTATCCTCAGCATGAGCTGGACTTAAGTAACCAGATTCGATCGATTTTTCAGGACAACCACGGGAATTTCTGGGTTGGAACAAGTTCAGGACTTTTCCGGTTTGACCTTTATGGAAAAGTATTTTCTCCGGTTGAATTTGATCCATCTATCAATTTTAATATCTTATATAATGTTCATTTTAATCCTGCAAGTATTAAGGTGAACAGTATCAATGAAGATCCATTTGGATATTTATGGATTGGGACAGACCTGGGATTGTTTAAATACCATTATGCAAACCATGGATTTCCCCGTTTTCATCACCTAGGGTTGATCGAGGATGTTGAAATGATTTCCCTTAATGATCGCCACTATGCATGGATCTCCACACACTGGGGTCTGTTTCAATATGATTTTCAAACAGATGAATTTACATCCTTTTACAGCATCCCTGGTGATCATGAAAGCATTTCAAATCAGGCCACCATGGAATTGCTTTATGATGATGCGGGTCTGCTTTGGATTATAACCTCGGGTAATGGAATTGATATGCTCAGGCTGCACACATCTCCATTTCAACAACACCTGATCAATGGTCACCCGCAGGATCCGTATACCTATTCAGCATGTGAGTTTTTTGAGGATAAAGAGGGAAATATATGGGTGGGATCTCATGCTGCCGGGTTATTGAAATATGATCAGAACCTGAAGCTGATCTCAAAAATTGATCTCAGGTTCTCAGACAACACGGAATGGGAAGGTGGCAGGGTGAAAAAGATACTTCAGGACACTGACGGTGTCATATGGATTGGTATGGCCAATCCCAAACCCAGTATCTCTTTCTTCAACCGGGACAATGAAATATTCCAGTTGATCACTTATGACACCAATTGGTCCGTGGCATGGGAATTACCGGTAAAATATATTAATGATATGATTGAAGACCACCTGGGGAACATATGGTTGGGATTTCATTCAGGGCTTTTCTGGATACCTGGTGCGGAAAACGAGGATAATCTGATGCGATCTGTTGATCACAATGAATTGTCTGGAGCCCTCATTATTGATCTGTTTGAAGACAGGAATAATCATGTATGGGTGGTTTCCTATATGGGTTTGTATTCAGTAGAAACAGGCATACGTGATTCCCTCGTATTCATTAAGTATTCATGCTCTGGCGAAGACCAGTCAGTAAAACCACGCAGTGTTTACCAGGGTGCAAATGGACAGATATGGGTGGGGACCAATCAGGGCCTTTATCAGGTAAACCAAGATACCCGGCAGTTTTACCCGGTTGATGAAGAGGATGAATTGTTACATACCAGCCAGATCAATGCCATCACAGAAGATGCAAAAGGGAATTTATGGATGGCTACTTCAAAAGGCCTGGTAAAGTTCAAACACACCCCAGGGAAGGGTAATTATATAAAGCTTTTTGAAAACGTTGATGGACTTCCCTATGAAGGGAGTGTGGCGTCACCCTTATTTCAAACCAGGTCTGGAAGAATTTTTGTGACTTCCAGGTACGGTACACAAAACGGATTTTATTGTTTCCATCCCGACAGTATTATTGTAAATAGAAACATCGCTCCAGTGGTAGTTACAGATTTCAAAGTCCGTAATCATCCTTTCGAACTGGATAGTAATATCATTGATATTAACCACATAAATTTACGATACAACGAAAACTATTTTTCATTTGAATTTGCAGCGCTTGATTACATCAATCCGGAGAGAAACCAGTATGCTTACAAGCTTGAAGGGATCGACGATGATTGGATCAGTTCAGGGAATCGTCGTTTTGCCAGCTATACTGCCATCCCTCCCAGTGATTATATTTTCCGGGTGAAAGGATCTAACAGTGATGGCTACTGGAATGAAGAAGGTGCCTCGATCGGGATCACCATCTATCCTCCGCCCTGGAAAACCTGGTGGGCCTATACTTTATATTTATTATTTATTATTTTCATATTTTATATTGTAATGCGGTATTATTTGAGACGGCAGCGATTATTGCACGATCTGGAACTGGAACAGGTACAAACAGAAAAGCTGGAAGAGCTTGATCGGTTGAAATCGAGGTTCTTTGCCAATATTTCCCATGAATTCCGGACCCCGCTCATGCTGGTCCTCGGGCCCCTTGAGAAGCTGATCAGGAAAGGAATGGACAAAGAAATTGCACGAGACCTGAATATCATGCAGCGCAATACCCGTCGGTTGCATAGACTCATAAACCAGTTGCTGGACATTTCCAAAATAGAATCGGGTAAAATGAAGCTACGGGCAGCAGAATGGAACCTGGTGCCATTGGTTGGAAATTTTATACAGTCATTTGAATCCCTGGCAAAGCACAAACAAATTGATCTTGTTTTCAAATCTGAAGAGGATGTGATTGATATTTGGATTGACAAGGAAAAGGTTGAGCAGATACTAAATAATCTGCTGTCGAATGCTTTTAAGTTTACGGAGGCTGGAGGAGCAATTACTGTGCAAGTTGGCAAGCAAGTTGACGGTAGACAGTTGACAGTTGACAGTCAGAAATCCGAACATCCAAACACCCACTCCTCAAAACCCAAACCCACCGTCAACCGCCAACCGTCAACTGTCAACTGCGTGTTCATTAGTATTACCGACACCGGCCGCGGCATACCACCCGATAAACTTGAACACATCTTCGACCGCTTTTACCAGGCAGACGACTCCTACACCAGGGAACAGGAAGGTACCGGCATCGGGCTGGCACTGACAAAAGAACTGGTTGAACTGCATCACGGGCAGATCACCGTGGAAAGCGATCCCCATAGCTATCGGGAGGGAAAAGGTACTACGTTTACAGTTTTCCTGCCCCTTGGGAAAGAGCATTTAAAGGAGGCAGAGATAACAGATAAGAATGGAATATCGAATATCGAACAACGAATATCGAATGTAGAAGGTTTTAATGTCGAAGTACCAGATACAAAAATCACAGAAAAACGCCTTGACACTGATCATTATCCTCTCATCCTGATTGTTGAGGATAACACTGACATGCGTTCTTATATCCGTGAATACCTCGACGAAGATTACCATGTAATAGAGGCTGGAAATGGTGAAGAAGGATTGGAAGTAGCCCTGGAAAATATTCCTGACCTGATCATCAGTGATGTGATGATGCCCAAAATGGATGGCTATCATTTCTGCCGGGAAGTGAAGAAAAATGAACAGACCAGTCACATTCCCATCATATTATTAACAGCAAGGGCTTCTACCGAAAACAAGTTGGAAGGACTGGAAACCGGGGCAGATGACTTCATCACCAAACCGTTCGATTCCCAGGAACTCAAGGTCCGGGTGAAGAACCTGATAGAACAACGGAAAAGGTGGCGTGAACAGTTTCTGAAAAAATTTCATAAAAGTAACTTCAATCCATTTCCACAATTATTTGAAAACTCGATCACTTCGGTAGATGAAAAATTTCTCCAAAAAGCTTATCAGATTGTTGAACAGCGCATAGACGATCCGGAATTAAGTGTTGAAACTTTTATGCAGGATTTGGCGATGAGCCATATGCAGTTATACCGGAAACTTAAAGCATTGTTAGACATTTCAGCTAATGAATTCATCCGGTCAGTCCGCTTAAACCATGCTGCCAGGATGATCGAACGCAAGAGCGGTAATATTGCCCAGGTTTCTTATGCTGTTGGGTTCAATAATCCATCCTACTTTGCCGAATGCTTTAAGAAGCAATTTGGTATGACTCCATCTGAGTTTGCAAAGACCTGTGATCCCCACCATTGAATTTTCCACTCATCCGGTGCATTTAATACCTTTCCCATAGTTGCCGGTTGAAAGATCTCTTATAGTATTTGGTAGATCTCTGGTAGATTTTCATATCCAGATGAAGTAATTTTAATGATTCATTATCATTGAAACATTAGTGAATTATTGAATCCATGAATTTATTTATTAACATTCAAAACAAAGGGAGAAAAATATCATGAAAAAGAAAATTTTTATCACGTTTATCCTGTGTTGTACTGCTTTTATCGTATCAGCACAAATTATTAATGTCCCGGCAGATCAGCCTACTATACAGAATGGAATTGATGCGGCAACTAATGGAGATACAGTCCTGGTAGCTGATGGCACATATCTGGAAAACATCAACTTTATGAAAAAAGCCATCACCGTTGCCAGTAACTTTATCATGGATGGCGACACCAACCACATCAGCAATACCATCATAGATGGCAGCCAGCCATCCAACCCGGACTTTGGTTCAGTAGTGACCCTCAATACCGGGGAGGATACCACATCTGTGCTTTCCGGCTTTACCATCACCGGCGGCACAGGTTTGTATTTGTCGATACAACTGGGGAGGATGGGGGGTGGGGTTGCCTGTTATCTTGCCGGAGCAAAAATAACAGACAATAAAATCATCAATAATACGGTGTCAAACATTTCCTATCCTTATGGGGGTGGGATTGGCTATATGTCCGGGAATAGCAGTGGTTGGATCGTAATCCTTGATAATACCATAAAAGACAATACCGTAGTGGCTGATGAGCATGAAACGTTCGCAGGAGGTATTTACGTTATGGGGAATGCCCGAATTGAGTCTAATGTTATACACAATAATTATTGCCATCTTCTGTCAGCTTCAGGCGAAATCCAGGGTGGCGGTTTGTATGCTGAAAGTTCAACTTCTACCCCGCTTAACACATTGATCTTAAATAATAATATTATTCAAAACAATATTTTAGAAGGAGGTGATGAAGCCGTTGGAGGAGGGGTTGCATGTGGGGATTTTTTCTTATGCCCGGTTTCATTTATTACCAATAATACCATTGTCAATAATACCATACTTGGAGTAGAGACTGGATGGGGATCGGGGGTGTACCTGAAAAAAATCCATGGAGATATATTGATAAGCGGAAATATCATTCAGTTTAATTCGGTCATATCCAATAGTGCTGGTGGCACAGCTATATACGTCGATCAACCCATTTCGAAGGTTAAGATCCTTAATAACCTGATCTCTGATAACTGGGCAACAAGCGGTATCAATTATGCCTGGGCAGCCGCGATTTGGTTATGGGATTCGGAAGGCGCATATGTGGTCGTGGATGGTAACATCATAGAGAATAACACAGGAAACAGGGCCGGGGGTTTTTATGCCAGGAATTCCTATAATTTTCATCTGACCAATAATATATTTGACGGTAACAATGTGGATTTGGGGGGCGGAGCAGTTCATCTGTTTCAGTATTATGGAAATAGCAATGAGGTATTTCCGGAAGGAGTACCTGCTCATACCTCACATAATCCGATAGTTACAAAAGCTGGATCCATACGTCCTGTCATTGCAAATAACACCTTTACTGATAATCACATAGGGCAAGATGGCGGAGCCATTTATATTACAAATACTTATGATTCTTTATGTCCTGTTATTTTTAATAATATTTTCTGGGGTAATGAAGTTTCAACCGGCAACGGGAAAGACATTTACCATCTTGGAGACGAATATTTAATGCTCAAAAACAATAACATTGATACAGCTCTTATTCATGGCAATTGGTAGGGTGATGGGAATATTTTTGAGGATCCCATATTTATTGATCCCACGAATGGCGATTTTCATCTTGATCCAAATTCACCCTGTGCCGGAAAAGGTATTGACTCACTGAATGTGGGAGGAGCCAATACTTATTTCTGCCCGCTTTTTGATTTTGAGAATGACCCGCGCCCTCTGCCAGCTTACAACATGCCGGATATGGGTGCTGATGAGGTAGATGAAGCGGAAGGAATAGCTCAACTAATAATTAAGGATTCAGGATTGAAAATTCAAAACTATCCCAATCCGTTCTCCACCTCCACTACCATTGAATACGAACTTCATCAAACAGCAAATGTTGAAATTATGATATTCAACCACCTCGGTCAGCAAATAGAAAAAATGGTCCGAACAGATGGCCAGAAAGGAAAATATCAAATTACCTGGAATGCATCCAATCTGCCTAACGGAATATATTTTGTTCGGGTGAGAGCAGGGAGGGAAATGGCTACCGGGAAAGTTGTTAAGATTCAATAATACGTAAAGGAAAAGTTTGAGAGCAGATCCCGGCCTTTGCCGGGAAGACGTCAGTTGTTCGGGCGGTGACATCCGCCAGTTGGCGGACAGGATTCTTGTTGTTGTAGACGGTTTATTGTGCGATTTTCTCTGATTTTTGCTTGACACTAAAATAAACTTTTATTGCAATTCCTTGCCTTCTTTATATTATCTTGCTTTTCTAAAGAATAAATTTAGAATAAACCTTGTATATCTAAACTCTAAGCTTTAAATTTGCCTTGTATTTCTAAATTCAATGAAGTTATGGATAGATTATTCGTTCAGAAGCTGGATGACTGGAAAATCTCACCGAACCGCAAACCACTTATTGTCAGAGGAGCAAGGCAGGTAGGGAAAACATATATCATTAAACAATTTGGAAAGAATAGTTTTCAAGGAAAAGTTCATGTTGTTGATTTTGAAAAACATCCTGATTGGCATAGTATATTTGAGAAAAATCTTGATCCTTTCAGGATTGTAAGTGAATTGGAAATTCTTCTAAACTCAAGAATCACACCTGGTAAGGATTTACTCTTTTTTGACGAAATCCAGGCTTTACCTAGGGCAATTATGTCGCTACGGTATTTTTACGAAAATTTTCCTGAGCTGCATGTGATTGCTGCGGGTTCATTGCTTGATTTTGCAATGAAAGATATTAGCTTTCCCGTTGGTAGAGTTCAAATTCGGAATATGGCTCCAATGAATTTTTATGAGTTTTTAAAGGCTACGGGAAAAGACCAGGCAGCCGAAATGATACGTTCTGAACCTGAAAGATTGCCGGAGGCAATCCATTCCATGCTATTGGAAAGCTTGCGTCAATATATGTTTGTTGGTGGAATGCCTGAATGTGTGAGGGTGTGGCGGGAATCTCAAAGTATGGCTGAAGTATTTGAAATACAAACAGATCTTATGGAATCTTATCGCCAGGACTT
>DAOWEV010000163.1 GCA_030638325.1 Bacteroidales bacterium | reverse complement strand
TTTTATAAAAGAGATATGGTACACTTTTACGGCTTCTACCCCGACAGCTTTCCCAATATGGAAGTGGCAAAAGAAGATATCCGGCAACGATATCAATTGATGGGGGGAAACTTTTCATATTCAAGCAATTACATAAAAGACGATAAACTGAATCATGCCTTCAGCCTGGAGCTTTATCATCTTGACGATATTTATAAAAGTAAAGAGAATGCCGGAAGCCTTAAAATTAATATAAACAAGAACCTGGATCTGAACAGCATGAGTGGCCGGCAGATACTTGGGCTGGACGCCGAAGCTAAATATTTCAATTTTAGCGACAGCCTGAACACAACAAACCGCACCTTTATCAGGGTGATACCCTATTTCAACCTGGATTTCGATCAATACAGGATCTATGCAGGAGTGGATATCACGGCAGATTTGGATTCCAGCAACAACATTCATGTTTACCCCCTGTTGAAAGGAGAGGTCTTCATCATTGGAGATGCCCTGAAAATATATTTAGGTATCAGGGGTGGGCTAAATGTGAATACTTTCAGATCAGTCTCTTCAGAGAATATGTTCATTACCAGCACCATTCCACTTCAAAACACCAACAATAAATTCGATATTTTTGGCGGCATAAACGGCTCCGTATCTTCTGTTGATTATTTTGCTGAGGTATCCAATTCAACGGTGAAGAACATGTTGCTATTTGTTAATGATACGAGCCAGGCATTAAATAACCAATTCACTGCCATTTACGATGATGCAAACCTGCTGATCATCAGTGCAGGTATCGGGTACAATAAGATCAGGCAGCTCTCAATAATGCTCAAGGGGAGGACTCATTTTTATTCCATGGACAAGGAACTCGAGGCATGGCAGAAGCCCGGCCTGGAAGTATCCCTGGAAGTTAGGTATACTTTAAAAACAAAATACATCATCACAGGTGAATTCTACTGGTTCGGTCCCCGTTACGCCAAAACTTATGAAAATGGGAACTCCCTCGCTACTGAAATGCCGGGAGGCCTAGATCTGAACCTAGGGGTTGAATACCGTATAACCAGTGATCTCTCCCTTTTCCTGAACCTTAGAAACCTGACCGGCAACCAATATCAAAAATGGCACCACTACCCGGTACAGGGGTTTCAGGTTATGGTTGGCGGAAGCTATTCTTTTTGAATTATAAATTTTAAATTTTGAATTTTAAATTATCCACGGGTTACACCGGGGGTTATTTTTGTCAAATCCGTCTCAGGCGGATCAGAATTGTCCGAAGGACAAAAACAATAATAACCCCGTGCGCAGCTCGGGTAAAGTGACACGTGCAGTATGAACAACCCCAAAGCGGGTTGAACCATTAATTATATTGTTGACTATCAATGCAATTCAACCCTTGAAAGGCCTGTTTATTAACAATTATTGAATTGATTGATTATCAACACCTTGTATCGCCTGCCATACTTAAGATCTGAAAGATCGGAAAATTTCATTAAAATGTTAATAAAAACCTTGATTTTACTGATGTTTTATAGGTTTTTATACACAAATATTTACTACTTTTGCATTTACATCTACTTACTCATAAGTAATTGAATATGACTACAGAAGAAAAAAATAATTTGTCGAAGGATAACTATACGGCTGACAACATACAAGTGTTGGAAGGTTTGGAGGCAGTGCGCAAGCGTCCTGCCATGTATATTGGGGATATCAGCGTGAGAGGACTGCACCACCTGGTGTCTGAAGTTGTGGATAACTCCATCGATGAAGCCATGGCCGGCTATTGCGACAAGATCGATCTAATCATTCATGAAGATAACTCCATTACGGTAACAGATAACGGTAGAGGTATCCCTACCGGAATGCATGAGAAAGAAAACAGGTCAGCCCTGGAAGTTGTAATGACAGTATTACATGCCGGAGGTAAATTTGATAAAGGATCCTATAAAGTATCAGGCGGATTGCATGGGGTTGGCGTCTCCGTCGTAAATGCATTATCCAGCAAACTGAGCGCCAGGATTTACAGGGAAGGCAAGGTCTTCCTTCAGGAATATGCATTCGGGGATCCATTAGAGCCTGTGAAGGTTATAGGAGAAACAGACAAGACCGGGACGGAGGTGACATTCATACCTGATGCCGGCATCTTCACAGCAACAGTTTTTGATTTTGAAACGCTTGCTTCAAGATTACGTGAGCTTTCTTATTTGAATAAAGGAGTCAGGCTTTCAATGACAGATGAAAGAAAAAGGGATGATAATGGCAATGGGGATCAATTATCGGAATCATTTTATTCTGAGAACGGCCTCGAAGATTTCATTCTTTATTTAGATGCCACACGTGAATCGCTGATGCCCGAT
>DAOWEV010000108.1 GCA_030638325.1 Bacteroidales bacterium | reverse complement strand
TGATAACTGTTTCCTGATAACTGTTTCCTGATAACTGTTTCCTGATAACTGTTTCCTGATAACTGTTTCCTGATAACTGTTTCCTGATAACTGTTTCCTGATAACTGTTTCCTGATAATTGTTTCCCGATAACTGTTTCCTGATAACTGTTTCCTGATAACTGTAATCGGATTGGCACATATATTGATAAAAGCAAATGTAAATCTGGAAAGACTGTTTAAGATGGAAGAAGTAAAATCATTCAATGCGTTAAAAGATAAGATCAAAGACCAGGAAAGGTCCTATTTGCTTTTATATAAACCCGGATCAGCACCGAACGAATGTGCCCTGGGAAACGTTCAGGATGCTTCGGAAAAGGTAGAAGGCATCAGCATATTATTTGCCGATGTTTCACAGGTGCGGGATATACACCCCAACTACCCAGTGAACTCCGTGCCTTCACTTCTGATATTCGAAAAAGGTGAATTCAAAAATGTCATCAAAGGATGTAATGAAAACAATTATTACAAAACCCTTTTTGAAGATGGAGCCTTTGCCGCCATCATGGCAGCAGAAGGAAAACCGCAAAAGAGTGTAACAGTCTATTCTACGCCCACCTGTTCATGGTGCAATACCTTAAAGACCCATCTCAGGAAGAACCGCATTCCTTTCACAGATGTGGACGTCTCACGAGATCCGAATGCAGCCGAAGAGCTTGTCAGAAGAACAGGACAGCAAGGTGTGCCCCAGACAGATATTGACGGAGAAGTTATTGTTGGTTTTGATAAGAAGAGGATTAATGAATTGCTGGGGATTGCAGGGTAATAAGAGTTGAGAGTTGAGATGGGACTTATTAATTTTAAATTATAAATTATAAATTATAAATTGATTCACGCTTCATGTCTTTTCTATTAAATTATTAAAGTATCAGAAATTATAAATATAAAGGAGGAAAAATTATGCAAAAAGAACTAATGCCGGTAAATCAGAATGTAATTGTTGACATTACTGATGATAAGAAAGAACAAAAAACTGCCGCAGGCATTATCATTCCTGATTCGGCAAAGGAAAAACCCAGATTTGCAAAGGTCGTTGCGCTTTCAAATATTGAAAATGTAGAGATAGCCATCGGAGATATCGTGTTTTTTAAGGAATTCGGGGGGACTGAGATCGAATTTGAAGGAAAAAAATACCTGGTACTTCCATATGCTGATGTACTGGCCAAAATAGTTGAAACGGAAGCGATATAATCGATTGAATAGTTAAGAATCCCCGCACTTAGGACGGGGTTTCGATAAAGTACCCAATAGTGGTGCATGAAGCATTTCTTACTATAAATCCGAAGCACTAAATCCTAAATTCGAAATAATATCTAATGTCCAAAATTTAAATGACGAAACAGCGCTGTTCGGCACTCCATTTTTAGTGCGAAATTGCGATGCTTTGTTTGTGCCGTGTCGCGTATCACGTTTTACAACTCTCATCAATCCCTCGCCCCTTCGCCCTTTCGCCCCTTCGCCCCTTCGCCCGTTCTCTCAACTCTCAACTCTCATTTTCAATCTTCCACCATTAAATTCACGGTTGAACCGTCATTTATAAAACGGGATCTTCACTATCTCCGCCTTTAAAAGCCTGTTCCTGATCTTAATGAAGATATCGGAGCCGAATTTCGCATTTTCTGTTTTAACATAACCCATGCCAATCGCTTTTTTGAGAGATGGGGCCATGGTTCCGGAAGTTACCTCGCCAATGACCTGCCCATCTGCATCGCAAATCTCATAATGCTGCCGCGGGATCCCTTTATCGATCATTACAAATCCACGGAGTCTTCTTTGTACTCCATCCTCTTTTTGCTGTTGCAGCGCCGCACGATTAATAAAATCATTGCCATCGGTAAACTTAGTGATCCAGCCCAATCCTGCTTCGATTGGAGAAGTCGTTTCATCAATATCATTACCATAAAGACAAAACCCCATTTCAAGCCGCAGGGTATCGCGGGCAGCCAGGCCAATCGGTTTTATGCCATACGCTGCTCCTGCTTCAAAAACGGCCTTCCATATTTTCTCACCATCGGCATTCGCAAAATATAGCTCAAACCCGCCGGCACCGGTATAACCTGTATTGGACAGAATGACATCTTTCACACCGGCGAGTGTTACTTTTTTAAAAGTATAATAGGGAATGCCGCCCAGATCAGTATCTGTCAGTTTCTGTAATGTAGCAGTTGCCATTGGACCCTGTACAGCCAGTTGGGCAATCTCATCCGAGGCATTGTAGATCCCGGCGCCCATAGTATTGTTTCCGACAACCCACTCCCAGTCTTTTTGGATGTTGGAAGCATTTACAACCAGCAGGTATGTCATGGCATCAACGCGGTAAATAAGCAGGTCGTCTACAATGCCGCCTTTGTCATTCGGGAAACAGGTATATTGAATCTTACCGTCACCCAGTAATGCAACGTCATTGGAGGTAAGCTTCTGTGCCAGCTCAAAGGCTTTTGGCCCCTTGAACCAGAACTCGCCCATGTGGGATACGTCAAATACCCCGACTTTTTCCCTGACAGTAATGTGTTCGGCATTAATGCCCTCAAATTGCACAGGCATCAAATAACCTGCAAACGGTACCATTTTGGCCCCTAAAGATTCATGTATGCCCGTAAATGCTGTACGATTCATTGTTTATTTGTTTATTTGAAGTTATAAATGGCCGTCAACTACCAACCGTCAACTGTCAACTGTCAACTGTCAACTGTTAATTGTCAACCAATCCACGCCCGGTCTTTTTGATCTTGTTTTCTTCCTTCAGTTGTTGTACAAGTTTATCAAGTATGCCATTTACAAAGACCTTACTCTTTTTCGAGCTGTAATGTTTGGCCAACTCTATATATTCATTCATGGTCACTTTCAAAGGAATTGTAGGGAACTCAAAGATCTCTGCCAGTGCCATTTTAAGGATGATCATATCCATAATCGCTATCCTGTCAAGTTCCCAGTTACTCGCGGTTTTTGCGATAAGGCCCTCATAATTATCACTATGAATAATGGTTTTCCGGAAAAGATCGATCATAAATTTCTTGTCTTCATTGTCTGACCCATCATCTTTAAATAAACCTGGCAAGAGCTGTTCTTCGCTCCAATCGCTTTTATACATATAAATGGTTCTCAGCACCATATGTAGCGAAATCTCATAATCACCTTCGGCCCAGAAAATATTCCTGTCTTCAAAGTACTGATGCATCAGGTCATCTTCGAACAGATGATCTTTTACGATCGCGGCAATCATCTCCTTATCTGCTTTGTAGCTGCAATCAGTCGAGCCCATGTAAGAGTCATAGAAAGGATCTTCCTTCACATCATTATATATCCTGAGAAACAGGTTTTCATCATCAACCCATGAAATTCCCAGGCTTTCAGCTTTTTTCTGATAATCCTGGTTCAGATCAAGTTGCCTGATAAATCCGTTGTCAATAAAACGGGTGTTAGGATCCAGGTCTTCTTCCGTAGGGAAAAACTTATGCCTGGCATCTTCAATGCGACGGGCAGCAAAATTCATTAAGCCGGATAAAAAGGAGAGCTGGTAAATATAAAGATCGTAGAGCTTTTCCGTGCTTCTGAGCAGATGCTTCTCGCCCAGCGCCAGACTATCGGATCGTGACTGAAAAAAGGCATATAATGCTTGCAATGCCTTAATCCTGAGATACCTCCTGCTTAACATAAAACTGTAATGAACTTGTTAATTTTTTGATTGCAGCAAAGGTAAAAATTTATGGTTGTCCGCAGACTACCGGAGGAAATAATTTGTGATGTGGGTTACTGATTGTAGCTTATAATTCAAAATTTAAAATTTAAAATTTAAAACTCAATCTTATAGCTTACGTATGGCAAAATTACGGCCAGCTCAATGGGTTCCGCCACCTGGTCTTTATAATTGTAAGCAAACCCGATTAGCTCCTTTTGCATTGTCAGGTTTTTGGCCTGTATGATGAAAATATGGGCAACGCGCGACCTGTTGATGCGGTAGTTCAGAGAGAAGTCAAGGTAATAATTGGTGTGCCATTGATCTTCATAAATTCTTGAGTAATCATAAACAACGCTTTGGTATTCCTGAGATGCTGCCTGATCAGGGGAGGTGTAACGCATGCCGCCAAGCACCGTGAACTTACCATTGATACTGAGGAAATTATTCTCACGGACTTTCCACTCTTTTCCTCCCAAAACATTAAAAACATAGTTTTGGTTTAACCTTGTATTGCGCTCAATACCATCGCCTTCTTTGTATTTCGACTGGTAAACAGAGGCGGTGAACATATAATAGTAATTGTTGCTCATAAAACGCTCAAAAGTGAGATCAACCCCCACGTTAGTCCCTGTTCCTGAATTGTTCAGTTTTGAATTGAAAAACATGTCGTTTTGATAGTTGATCATCGAGAAAGAGCTGTCAGGTATAACAGGAACATCATATAATAGCTGGAAATAGGGTTCAATTTTAAAGTGCAGGTTCACATTAATATTCCAATCATATCCCAGCACAAAATGATGTGCCTTGGTGATCTGAAGGTCTTTGTTCACCAACGCCTCACCCTCCCCTGCCGGCAGGCTTATCAGGTAGATCCTCAAGGGTTCGATCCGGCTATGCTTACCATAGGCAATGCCCAGCCGGTGTTTGGGGGCAACCTGCCAGCCCAGGCCGATCCTCGGTTCGATGGAGAAATTGCCATTCAGTCCGAAAAACATAAAATGCAAACCGGCATTCAGCATCCATTTACTGCTAAGCTGGTATTTTGACTGTGAATATAGCTGAAAAAGAGTGGCGGCACCTTTGTCACTGAGTACAAAATCCAGCGTATCCTGGATAGCCGGGTTGGTATTGGCAAGGTCGTTGTAATTAAAACCAAAGTAGTTAACCATCAAACCACTGCGGTTTGTATGCCTGGCGCTGAACTTATGATTAAACATGCTTTTAAGATATACAGAATAATTTGATTCTGAGATATCCGCCACCTGCGATTCCTTTTTTAAAGAATCCAACTGCCCGGAAACATTCGTATTTTCAGTCATTGAGAAAGACAGTGATGAAGACAAATATGATTTTTTACCAATGATGACCTTATGGTTAAGTCCTGTGGCACTCATCCCATAAGTGATGTTGTATTTGATGTTATCCCATGAGTTTTCCCAGTCAACAGGTTCTTTGGTAGGACTGAAGGCAATTCTTCCGAATCCGTTGAGGCTCCACAAAGAGAACACGCCTGCCTTTTTGGTTGGAAAGTCCAGGTTGAAAGCAAGGTCTGCATAATCGGGCAGGCCTGTTTCTACTGGCATTACTTGCTTCAACAGGCTGGTAGTGGATACCCTGAAATTGGCAAGATAAGTTGCCGGCTTACCCTTTTTGAACGGGCCTTCGGCGGCAAAGTCAATCCCATAACCACCGATGCCCACGGCATATTTCCGCTTGTCAGGATTGCCGGTCCGGAAATTAATATCGAAAACACCCGATAACACATTCCCATATTCGGCAGGGAATGCGCCGGTAAAAAAATCCGAGTTGGCCATCATAAAAGGGCTGAACATCGACACCACTCCCCCACTGTTAAAAGCATGTGCAAGATGATTTGGAACAGGAATTTCGACACCCTCCAATCTCCATAGAATACCTTTTGCCGGATTTCCCCTGATGATGATCTCATTGTTGTCGATAGAACTTGGGGAAACACCCCCAAATGCTGCCACCAGTCTTGAAAAATCCTCCATGCCCCCGGCAAAGCGCTGGCTTTCTTCCAGCGATACAGACCTTGCTGAAAGCGTGGCCATACTATTCAAAGCTTTGTCTTTATCAAAATCATCCTTGATCACCACCTCTTTTAAACCGGTCACTTTCTCTTTCAGGGGGATGTCAACCACAGCTTCTTCCGAAGAACTGAGCAACAAGCCTGACACATAATGATGGTCATAGCCGATAAAGCTGATCTTCAGGTCGATCCTCCCCAGTGGAATACCGGTTAACGTAAAGCGGCCCTGACCATCAGTGGTAGTGCCTATCAGAGGGTCGGTACCTGCAACGATAACTGTTGCACCGGGTAAACTTATATGCGAATCGCGGTCATAGACTTTTCCTTTTACAGTTTGTGTGAGGTTCTGTGTCAAGGCAGGCGAGGCGATGATAAGTGTCAAATATATCAGCAGAAAATACTTATTCATAATTGAGTTCGGGATAATCTGTATAATTAACGGAAATTTACTGATTATCTTATCCGAATACAACTGGAAAATCTGTTTTTTGGATTAAAGACTGTAGAGAGGGTCTATAATTTTGCCGGATGATTTTTATTTTTTCCAGATAGTAATATTCTGCATGAAGTAGGGGAAAATAACATCGACCCTATATTTATTAATGCCGATATCATTTAGCAATTCTTTAATTTCATGAGGCCTGAATGCTGCCCGAATGGAGTTAAAGAATCCACTCTGCTTCGGCACCCAATACAGCCACCAGACTCTTTTCAGATCATATATGAGCAATACCCCATCATCTTTCAGGCATCCATACATATTAATGACAGCCTTTTTCGGATCTTTAAAGTGGTGCAGGGTAAAAGTGGTATAAACTAAGTCAAACTTCCCCAATGATGATGCAAACTCTTCATCTTCAATATTTCCGGAAATGCATTTTATCCGGGAATCCAGGTTTTTCTTTTTAATATTCTGGTTCGCTACAGTCACCATATCCGGAGATACATCCGATGCTAAAATATCTATGTTTTTATTACTTTCACAGATGTCTGCAGCTAATGTTCCTGCCCCCGCACCAACTTCCAGGTAATTTCCCTGAATGCCAAGTGCATTTAATTTCTTTAAAAATCCCCGGAATCTCATTTTAGAAGCTTTTTCAGCTTCTTCAGCATACCTTTGTGCATTTTCCAGGCCGGTTGAATACTCTTGCTGGTGATCTTCAATAATTCTTTTTAACATATCAGTTATCAGTTAACAGTTATCAATTAACAGTTATCAGTTATCAGGAATCAGTTATCAGGAATCAGGAGTCAGAAATCAGGAATCAGATCATCTCTCAACTCTCAACCCAAAATTTAAAATTTATAATTTATAATTTAAAATTTAACCTCCCCAAAGCTTACCACCAAATCTGCTTCCCATTATCATCAACGGTAAAGATCCGCTCAGGCCTGTCTTTGGTGGGGATTATGTTTACCAGCCAATACATGGCACCGGAAGGCACATTTTTGAAGATCAAAGGGCTTCCGGAAGCTTTTTGTTTTCCCAGCGAGATCCACTTGCCATTCCAGTAATACAGCTCATAGGTCTCTCCCTCTTTCAGAAATACTTTCTCAGCAAAATCGGTGGTTTCACTGGTCACTCTTTTTGTAGTTGAAATGAGCCTCAGGGTGACAGGCTTATCAAAATCCGGTTGATTTTCCGCTATTTCACCTCCCTCAGTTAAAATAAACTGTTTACCGGCCGGGATGACCTCTTCATGAACATAATATGCCGGAAGATAGGCTATATCGGTACCCATGTCGGTGAACTTTACCCTGCCGTCTTCACCAATAAAACTCCAATGTATGGCTTTCCACTCGCCGGTATTGAAAACGCATATATAAGCAAAACGGGCAGCCTCAGGCGCTTTCTTATCTAATTGCAGTTCCACATCCGAAACCGGCACATATTCACGGGTAACATCCACAATACCATTACGGTTAATGTAGGCCGGTGCTTCCTCCCCGTCTTTCATGATGGCTGCTAATGTGGCGGGCTGCAATGCGTAGGTCTTCCGGTAGACTTTCGCCTTGGCCTGGCGCAGGCGATAATCTCCAGGGTTGGATTCACCACCCATAAAGATCACGATCTTCCCATCGGCTCCCATGACAGCATTCCAGGCATGATTATTTCCCGACTTGGCCCAGTAAGGTGTAAAATCGCTCATGACCGGTATGCCGTTTGCGCGCATGGCGTAAATCGCCAGGTTGGTCATATCTTCGCAGCGTCCCATCTTTCCTTCGGTCATTTCTGTCATGCCAAGATCGGTGGCGTGTTCATAAAAACGGGGGTCAAACCGGAACCACGATTTGATGTCATTGTTGATCCATGCACAGGCTTCCACAGGGTCGTTTTCATTTTTCAAAGAATCTTTCAGCCAGGCATAATCCTGTTCAAAATAATCCCTCCATTCTTCTAATGGTTCATTGGTGCTTCTGTACGGCAGGATATACTCACAAAACTGGTCAAAGCTCAGGAATTTCGTCCAGGGATTGTTCTTCCACACCTGAAAAGCCTGGTTAATGTTAGCCATCAGATAATCCGCGGTAATGATCTCATAATCATACACAAGTTCAATTCTTTGCTGATGGAGCTTCCCGCGGATGCTCACAATGGAATCCCAGGCACGTGTCATGGACCTGTAATCAGGATAATCCAAAGCTGAAAAACCGATGATATGATCGCTTGAATCAGAGACTTCAAATCCTGCAAAGGACTTATCGGCCATATTTCCAATCAGGAAACATGCAGCATCGTATTTTTCCGTATCTTCCGGAGCCTGGCAGGCATCCAGCACTTTTTCAAGTTCGGAGCGGTTCGGTCCCGCCTTTTCAAGCACTTTCCTGACATTTTCCGGGATGGGCCGGCCATGTTGAGAGCATGCTGCAAGCAGCAAAGACAATGCTATTGCGATTATATGTCTTTTCATTGGGAATGGATTAATAGTTAGAGCGAAAGTAGTGAATAAATGCTTCAATAATTCATTAGACTCTTAAAAAGCCAAACTTACCAACATGTTGTTCAAACTGGATGTTGTAGAAACTCAATTCCCGCATAGCGGTTTCAATTCCTAATTCGTAATTCCTAATTCGTAATTGATTTAGATCGGTAAAGAACTTTTCTTTTACTACTTTTGTCACTCAAAAGCACACACAAAGTGTATAATCCATAAGAATTTCAGTGGTTTCCGAAGGTTTTGCATCTCGCTTAAGCATTTCAGCTCTGCAGATAAGAGCGTAACCCGCAATCCCTTATGGCCCATACACTCAAACATTAGCTGAAAGGCAAATTCATGACTCGGATCATTTAAATATTATTGAAGCAAAAATATCTTTCACAAAATTTATTAATGAAAATACTCCTTATTTCCCCAGCCGTTGATAGCAAAATAAGAACTAATAAAGCGCTTATGATGCCTCAACTTGCCCTTTATATTTTGGAAGGCTTAACTCCACCTGAACATGAAGTTAAGACTATTGAAGAAGAGGCAAACTACATTGATCTTGAGCAGGAGTGCGATCTGGTCGGAATAAGCTGCATGACATCAAATGCCCCGAGAGCTTACGAACTTTGTCAGGAATTCAAAAAAAGAGGCAAAACCGTAATACTTGGAGGAGTACATCCCACCATACTCCCTGAGGAGGCCTTGCAACATGCCGATTGTGTTGTAGTCGGTGAGGCAGAAGGTGTTTGGGAAACACTACTCAAAGATTTCCGGAATAATAATTTGAAAAGAAAATATCATGATCCGATACCTGATCTAAATAAATATGTTCCTAAAGATTTCAGCAAAATTATCAAAAAAAGACTGTTTAAACTTGTTCCGATAATGACAACCCGGGGATGCCCTTACAATTGTGATTTTTGCTGTGTCACAAATCTTTTTGG